>JABGVY010000138.1 GCA_018645845.1 Gammaproteobacteria bacterium
CGCATCACAGCATGGATTTGCTTCATGGTACGTCTAAAGTGATCACGGGTCTTAGCCAACACGACGAAGTCACCCATGTAGCGGATGTACAAGATTCGCCCGGGGCGAATCTCGGCCGCCAATACCTGATCGAGAGACGTGAGCATCACCGCACCCAATAAGGCGGATAAACTGCCGCCGGCGATCATTCCCTTGCCGCTGTTACGTCCATCAGGCAAGGCAAGATACTGCACCTGAGTGATCCAGATGGTCGCTAAAAGCGCGGCGAGAATTCCGACTATGAATACCTGGCCTGTGCGGTTAGCTAGTAGGTCAGTAGCCACTCAGACGAGACCAATTTCTACCGAAAAGCTATCATCCTGACTTTCTGAGATGAAAGAAAGCGTGATCAAGATACTTTGGCAATCTGGGGAATATGTGGTTTAAAGTACCGATCTACCTCCCGTTCTTGTCTAAATTGCGGAGAATTTTTTACTTAACACACCGTACAAGGCTGCGTTCATTCGTGAGAGTCAACAATAAGGAGTAAAATACTGATGAGCGTTAAACGAACACGCCTCTCACCATCCGCTCGAATCGACCAACTGCTCGATGTCGCCAAACAAATGATCCTCAGCGATGGATTACAAGCATTTACCATGGAGTCTCTGGCACGCACAGCAGCTGTATCTAGCCCATTGGTCTACAACTATTTCTCAAGTCGCCAGGCTTTGTTACAGGCATTGCTAGAGCGTGAGTACAAGATAACCGGCAACGCATTGTTCTCCGATGTCATGAGTGCAAACAGCTTTGAGGAGGTGATCAGAATGTTCGTTGCAAATAACTTCGACCATCATGCGCCTGGTAATATCGTGCCTGTATTGCTTAGCCAGCCAGAAATAGCTGCTATTATTAAGCCGTTGCGTAAAGAGGAGCGAGTCCGAACCGCGCACTATCTGGTTGAAAATACCGCCAAATCCTTCAACCTGACCATTGAGCAAGCACAGTTCGCGATCACCATGTCCTCTGGTGCATCCATTGCCGCTGCAGAGTGGGCGGCGATGAATAAGCTCGAAAGGAATCATGCAATTGGCATGATTGTGTCTTATATCAAGTCGGGCATGGCAGGGTTGGTCAACCCCTCACCCTGATAGACAATTTTCGTGTTTCTCCCATCATTCCTCGTTTTAACTGATTGGCGATCTCGGTTTTCTCACTACTGTAGCAATCCGATTTAGCACCTTACTTAACACTTACTAAAGTAGCTTGTTATTGTAGTAACTCTAAAGTAGCATGCGAACACAAGATCGAGGGGGTCTCAGTGCGGCTCTAGCACGATGCTCTCCCTTTGGGCAGTCAGGGTTTACTCGGTCTCCCATTTTCTTTCGTAAAGGAGCGCGACATCCGATCAGGTTAATGGCTCCTGCAGTAACAACTATGGAGTTTTGCGAGGATCTCATGGCCGCTAACAATCAATTACTCAGTGAACCAGAAATACTTCAACGTATCTTCGATCACATTGATAACAAGACAACGGACCTTGGCGATTCGGTTTGGAAGCAACCCGTTGAAAGCTATTGGTCAAACGAGCGATTCGAAGCTGAGATTGCGCTTTTAAGGCGCTTGCCGATTGTGTTTTGCCTTTCGGCAATGCTTCCCGATAAAGGCAGTTATATCGCTAGAAAGGCGGCTGGTACACCACTACTTGTGGTGCGAGGTGATGATGGGAGAGTGCGTGCATTTATCAACGCTTGTCGGCATCGAGGTATGCAAGTTGCCTCCAACGAAGGTTGTGCCAGATCATTTGTCTGTCCTTATCACGCTTGGAATTATGGCTTAGACGGGCAGCTCAAATATATCCCGGGCGAATCCGGTTTCCCTGGTATTGCACGCGAAGGCAACGGCCTAGTCGAAGTATCAGCACTAGAGAAAGGTGGACTTGTCTACGTCAATCAAAGCGAACCCATCGACCCAGCCACGATTGAAGACATACCCGATTTCTTTACTGATCAACAAATTTACTTTGATCAAAGCGAATACGTTGATGACGCAAATTGGAAGCTGCTCGCCGAAACAACGATGGAGGGTTATCACATTAAGTCTCTCCACAAAAAGAGCTTCTATCCATACGGGCTCGACAATACGACGATAGTAGAAAACTTCGGTTCTCACTCTCGAGTTATTTTTCCGTTTAAGCGCATTGAAAAACTTCGAGACCTAGCGCCAGAAGATCAACATCTTAACGGCATGGTGACCTCTGTTTACCAACTATTCCCCAACGTCGCGATATCTGTTCTCTCTAAGCACTCTACAGTGACGATCTTTGAACCGGCCAGCCCGACTCGCACGAAAATGTTGATTTTCAGAATCACAAATACGGAGCCTGAAGGGTCCAGTACGGATGTCGAGGAAGCTAAGCATGATGCGAGCTTCGTCAAAGACGCGGGATTTGATGAGGATAGGGAAGTCGCTTGCGCCATACAGGGAACGGTCAACACAATAGCAAACGAACATCTAACATTCGGGCATTTCGAAAAAGCGATCGTTCACTTTCATCAAACCTTATCGAAGCATTTACCTTAAGAGGAATTGTTAATGACTAAAGAGATTCCAACAGTTGACTGGCATGATTTGGAAAAAGATCGTGAGAAGTTTATGGAGGGGCTCCGCTATGCGCTTGCAGAGTGTGGTTTTCTTATCCTTGCCAATGCGCCTGGACTTAAAGATGAGTTCCAGCAACAGGCATTCAAAGAAGCGCGAAATTTCTTTGATGCGCCTCTAGATTTTAAAAGAGCATCGGCGTTGCAAAATGATCCCTATGTTCGAGGTTATTCTGAAACGACCCCCTCGGATTCAGGTTATGGACAAGTCATCGAAAGTTTTCAGTACGGCTTTGACGAAGAACCGCTATGTGCTCACGATGACGAATCTTATCCACTTCACGCACGCTTCTTCCGCGGACCCAATACCTGGCCGGAAGCAGAAAAAGTGCCAGGCTTTCGTCCCTTCCTCGAAAGCCTAAACAAGGCTTATCACAACATAACACTTGAATTGGGCGAACTCATCGTTGAATCCCTTGGTGAGGATCCAAGCGAATTCAGAGAGTACTTTAATCTGGATGAGCCGTACCTATTTGCCAGCTTGAACCATAACTTTAGTCTTGATTCGATCTCAGCCGATAAGCAAGAAACCATAAGACAAGAATATGAAAAATTTATGAGCCCGGTGACCGGCGCGCACATTGACGGCCCTCCGTTTCTCGCGCTACTGATTAACGACCGTCCTGGTCTGCAAGTTGTCGCTGGCGAAGGCCAGTGGATGAATGCACCCGTAACATGCCGGACCGCTGAAGGTGACTACGAGGTGCCAGTGATCCCAGGTTCCGTCATCGTCAATACCGGTGGTGCGCTAATGCACTTAAGTGAAGGGCGTTACTCTGCAACGGTTCATCGGGTGAACACCACAATGATTCCTAAAGGAGAATCTCGCGTTTCAATGCCGTACTTTTTACTGCCGACAATGAACGGAGACCTGGTGCCTTTTGGAAAGTCTAAAGCCTCGGACAACGAGGAGATTGGTTACAACGAAGGTCGTGATCGTGGTGCTAATTCAGCCGCTAACCTGATGCGAACCTATCCTAAGCTCAGACGTCGGTGGTGGGCCAAAGAGTTTGATGCGCTAAAGGCTGCCCACCAAAAAGAAGAGCGAAAAGAAACTGAAGCTGCCTTGAAGTTGGCGACGGAACGAGGTGAGCGGTTCAAACACAAGCAAAATAGTGAATAGGATGAAGTCGTTTCTGTGTATGGTTTCCTACTCTCTTTATTTAAGTCCTCATGACAAACGACTTACCTCTACCGTTTAGAGTCAAACTCTGTTTTGGTATTGGGGCCATCGGTGAAGCGATCTACTTTGCTATCTTTATTGGCTTCATTACGATTTTCTACAATCAAGCAATTGGGTTGCCAAACTATCTGATTGGCATTGCCACCATGTTGGCGGTTGCAACTGATGCTGTAACTGACCCGTTTATTGGTATGTTGTCTGATCGACATCATTCGGGGCTAGGACGTCGTCATCCTTTCCTGTGGGCAGCGCCCATACCCTTGGCGGTTTCGATTTACGCGATTTTCACACCGCCGGATATTCTGATTGGGAATAATGCGGGCTTGTTCGCGTGGCTCGCCCTATGGACGATTCTGTCTCGCACCTTTGTCACATTATTTAATGTGCCGCACTTAGCTCTGGGTGCAGAGCTCTCTAGACGGCACGACGAACGTAGTCAGCTGTTTAGTGCCAATGCAATGTTTGGCTACTTTGCTGGTTCGGCATTTGCATTCGGAGCTTGGACGATGTTTCAAGGTGAGCGAGTACGCGAGAGCGATGGCGCTTTGGTGCCAGGGCAGTTAGACCCTGATGCTTATGTGCCAGTTGTGTTAATGGTTTGCGCCGTGGTGCTGGTAACGATCTTTATCTGTGCCCTCGGTACTCAAGATTATGGGCGTAAGCTATCGCAACGCACAGATTCTATGCCTAAGTTTTCAGTTTTGTTTTTCCTAAAATCGCTGATGCGTACATTTAAGAACCGAAATAATCTTATTTTGCTCGGCGGCTATTTCTTCTTCATGATTGCTAGCGGGGTTTACGACAAGATGAATGTCTTTGTTCAAACCTACCTTTGGCAATTGGAAGCCAGTCAGATTCGATTATTCCCTCTTGCAGGGGTTGTTGCTGGTTTGGCCGGC
>JABGVY010000340.1 GCA_018645845.1 Gammaproteobacteria bacterium
CTCGGTAGCGCCCGAACCTGCAACTGTTGAACAAGCTGCTGGTTCTGCTGGATATCTACCCGTGCCAGTAAAAACTTACCCTGGTACTCGACGACCAGTTTTTGAAGCAGGGCCGATGTAGGTGCGCACTGCTCTGCACCTTCCGCATAGAACTCCAGTAATACTGGAACCTGCTGGGACTTTTCTGCGACCTCAGATTGAAAATTCTGGGCGTTGATTTCGACGGTATACGAGTCGATGCTCACCGATGCTTCTCCGAAAATCGGCTAGCCTAACAGAAGACGGGATTCAGGTTAAGAAAGGTCAATGTTTTTAAGACTTTACGCCGCGCTTCGAACGCCCTCACGGCGCAACGCGCTTTGCATGATCCTGGTTGATCGCCAGGGGCTCTCTTTGCCGCGGTAGAGCACCCGATTGCCTTTGCTCATCAGCCAGATGTCAAGTGACCTGATATGTCTTACTCTCATTACAATCTCCTCAATTGGCCTGTCCGGTGTGCTGGTCGCTAGCCTCTAATCGTTCGCCCCTAGCGATACGCACACTCGTAAATACTGTTATTACATACAGTACTGTATGAAAACACAGCATTCAAGCCTTTTTCAAGATTAACCCAAAGAGATCCAGCCAAAACCTTCTTCCTGGCTGGCGACCACCAGCGACCCTGCCCACCCTGACAACAAGGGCTGTACGGCATCTTGCGCCAGATTGGGAAGGTTGTTTTTCCCCGAGATGTGAGAAATAACCAGGTGACGCAACCGCTCTAGATTGAGGGTATCCAACAGTTCTGCAGCCTGTTCGTTATTCAGGTGGCCATAATCACCGCCCACCCGTTGCTTTAACTGGTAAGGGTAAGGCCCATCCTGGAGCATCACCAGATCGTGGTTGCATTCGAGCAACAACGCATCACATTCACGATACGCTTCTCTGACGTGCGGCGTGATATGACCGAGGTCCGTTAGCACTCCAACCGTTATCTCGCTCGAGGTAACAAGATACTGACACGGCTCTTTGGCATCATGGGGTACTGCAACCGGAGTGATACTGAGTGAACCGACTTTAAATGGACGATGACAATTGATCTTGTTCAGAACCGGCAACTCACCCATTTTTTTGTACTGGTAAGTACCGGGTGTCAGGTAAACCGGTGTGCCAAATTTTCTGGCAAAACCAGCAACACCGTGAATATGGTCAGCATGCTCATGGGTCACCAGAATGGCATCGACGTCCTGGGGCATCAAACCCAGGCGAGACAGTCTTCGGACAGTTTCCTTAATGGTGAAACCAAGATCAATGACTACACAGGTACTGCCGTTATCGATCAGGGTTGCGTTACCCTTGCTGCCGCTTCCCAGGGAAGCGAATCTCACTGGCATGCGCTCCGTTCCTGATTCACTAGGTGGAGTATTCCTTGATCAGCTTTAGTAACCGCTCTTTCAGGATCAGGCTGTTGGTCTCCGACGCCGCAAGTTCGCTGGCAACATCGACCGTAACCCTGATTTCCTCTCCTTCCGGCTCCAGTTGCACCGTGAATCTGTGCCCTGGATCCTCATCGTCTTTGCTATCGCCACCAAAAATCTTTGAAAAGAACCCAGGATCAGGATCATGGCGAGAACTGTAGTAGACATAATAGATAGCAGAGGTACGGTCCAGGTCCTCTACACTGATTCGGGCATCGTCGAGAGCAGCCCCAACCGTTGCCCAGGCCCGATCGAAGTCGAGTTTGTATTTTAGGACCATACCCTCAGGCTCGGCCACCAGAAAAGCCTTACTTTCCTGCAGACCCGCTGCCAGTAACGACACACTCGGTCCCTGCGCAACCCGGTCACCCAGATAGTAGGCCAGTGTAGTCAGCATCTTTCCTTCAAGTTCAGGATTATCCGATTTGCCATCCCAGTCGGTCTGGTCATCAGGGTCAAATCCTCCCAGAGGACGCTCTGCCTGCTCGATATAAAGTTCTGTGCTGGAGGTCCTGACCCCTGGCTCGACTCGCACAAAAAACTTGTACTGCTGGGCCATGGATTGCTCACCCCATGCTGAGCCACTGGTCAGACTCTCGTAAATCTCATCAGGGTTGCCACTGGTACCAATGATCCACGCTGTTTCCAGGGTGCCATTTCTTGGATCCAGCTGCTCCACTGGCAGATGGTTTTCTTCCCAGAAAAGGACCACCTGGGGCCATATCGTCGCTGTGGGCAGGTCGAGGAATACCCACCTGGACTCACCCAGCTTCCGGATCACAATCTGCTCTACACCAAAGGACGTGCTCAGCGCATCAGGAAGGCTCAGCGCAATCTCTTTTCCAGCCAAACCTCTGTAATCGACTACCTGGGGGATAGGCATCTGGTCATTAAAAGGAGGCTTGTCGAGGCTTGCAGGTATTTCCGTCGGGGCACTGGATCCCGTTTCCAACGCCAGCTGTTCATCGCTCTTGCCAAACCAACCAAACCAACCGCAACCGCCGAGCAGCAATACTCCAACTACCAATAATCCACGAACGATCAACTGATTACCCCCGCATGGTGCATCGCTGCACGTAGTTCAACATGATATTTTTCCGAAAAAGACGTCATCGGTAACCTAATGCCTGGCTCTATTCTACCCATTTGTGACAGTGCCCATTTGACGGGAATAGGATTCGACTCAAGAAACAATTTCTCGTGCAGGCCCTGCAACTCTTCGTCAATCACCTTCGAGGTTTCTGCGTCACCATTTACCGCCGCGACAGCCATCGCAGACAATTTAGCCGGAGCAATATTGGCCGTGACGCTGATCGTACCTCTAGCGCCTTCCAGCATCAGATCACAGGACGTCGCATCGTCTCCGGAGTAAATCAGAATGTCGCACAGTTCACGAATTTGTTGCCCCCGTTTGAGGTCACCCGTTGCCTCTTTAATGGCAATAACTTGAGGAACTTCAGCCAGGCGGGCAACCGTTTCAGGCAACATATCACATCCAGTTCGCCCCGGAACGTTGTAAAGAAACTGCGGCAGGTCAACTGCCTGGGCAATTGCCTCATAGTGACGAAACAAACCTTCCTGGGTCGGTTTGTTGTAATAAGGTGTCACTAGCAGGCAGGCATCAGCACCTAGCGTCTTCGCTGAGGACGTTAACTCGATCGCTTCCGCCGTGGAATTACCGCCGGTACCGGCAATGATGGGGATCCGCCCAGCGACCGTGTCTACCGTGAACTTAACAATTTGGCAATGTTCATCGACTGTAACGGTCGAAGACTCACCGGTCGTGCCTACAGGCACTATTGCCGCTGTTCCCTGTTCAATATGCCACTCGATCAGATCGGCAAGTTTCGCCCAATCGATCTCACCATCTGCGTGCATGGGGGTGACCAAGGCGACGATACTTCCGGTGATCATGGTACTGGCCTTTAAGAAAAGTGGCTCATATTACTGGCGTGCGAATAGCTTCACAAGCTCGGCGGTTTCGGCAATCAATTCAGGCTTTCTTCAGCCAGTGGGTATATTGACCGTCTATTTCTTCCTGTTGCAATAACTGGTTGCCACTTTGTTTGGCAAAGACCTCGAAGTCTCGGACAGATCCGGGGTCTGTACAAACGACCTCGAGCACCAGGCCGCTATCAAGGCCGTTTAGCGCCTGTTTTGCTTTCAGCAATGGCAACGGACAGGTCAATCCACAGGCATCCAGCTTTTGATCAATATTCATGAGGAAGATTATAACGGAAACTGACCGACCCTTGCCCCTGTATAGGCGAAGATCTGAACGTAAAGTGAGATAATCTGTCCAAATAAGCCAGAACACCCTAACCTGATCCTGAAAAATGATTCGTATTTCCCTAATCCTAAGTAGCATCCTCTGTTGCCTGACCTTGTCAGCCAACCAGGACCTGCCAACGTTCGGGGACAGCACGTCAGGTATTATATCGCTCGAGCAGGAACGTAGGCTCGGACAACAGTTTTTACGCTCGATCAGGGCCCAGGCACCGACTCTGGATGACCCCGTCCTCCAGGACTTCTTAGAGCATCTTATTTATCGCCTTGCCTCACACAGCCAACTTGAAGATCGCCGACTCGACATTGTGATTATTCGAAATGGGTCGCTGAACGCTTTCGCTGCGCCGGGCGGGATAGTCGGTGTTCACCACGGCCTGTTTCGCTACGCGCAAACGGAACACGAAATGTCGGCGATCCTCTCCCACGAACTGGCTCACCTGAGTCAGCGCCACTTCGCCAGAAGAGTGGCCGAGGGTAAAAAAAGCGCAGCGATTAACATTGCCGGTTTGCTGGCCGGGGTCATTCTTGCAGCAACGGCCGGTGGGGATGCTGCGCTAGCAGCATTGACAGGAAGCAGTGGGCTGGCACAAAACCAGTCCCTCAAGTATTCCCGCGAACGAGAAGCAGAAGCTGACAGAATCGGTATCTATACTCTGGATGAGGCCAGCATGGACCCAAGAGCAATGGCTTATATGTTTGAGCGATTGCAGCGCGCCAGTCGTTACAGCACTGGTAACAATATCCCGGAGTTCCTGCGAACTCACCCTGTGACCAATGACCGAGTCGCAGATTCATATAATCAAACCCAGAATTACCCGAAGAAGCAATTCCCCGCCAGCCTGGATTATCAGTTAATGCGCATCCGGGCACGCGCCATCACCAGCGGAAACCAGTCACAGGAAGTAAAGCATTTCGAAGCTGCATTTAAGGAAAGCAGTAATACCACCCAGAAAACTGCGAACCAGTATGGCCTGGTCATC
>JABGVY010000525.1 GCA_018645845.1 Gammaproteobacteria bacterium
GTACATCGAGCAATTGACGCTCGGTAAGCGAACTCTGCTGGATTTGTTGGATGTGCAGAACGAATTGCTCAGAGCGCAGATTTCAAAAGTGTCAGGAGAATATATCGCTCTGCTGGCTCGCTACAGAGTTCTGGCAAGTACTGGTCGTTTGCTTGAAACACTGGAAATTAACCCAGAGACCCTCTAGGACTAGTTTTGCCAACAGCCCCGCTAAGGGGATTGTCATAGATTAGCCGTACTCTCTAGAAAATGTCCTCAGAATGTGCCTTAATGCCCGCTTGCGTTAATTCATGTAGTGTTAAAAAAGTGTTAGAAATTAATAGTATATGGTCGGCGTAGGTCTAGATTTCGGTACTTCAAATAGCGCGGCCGCGTGGTACGACGGCGCGAAGGTGCGCATGGTGCCGCTTGAAGAGAGCGACGCGATAATGCCCACCGCAACGCATCTGGACCGTGAACTGATTACCCTGACGGGAGAAGTAGCGGTTGCCCGGTATATCGATGAAAATCGTGACCGGATTGTCGAGTTGACGCCCGAAGTGATCGCGAAAGCCAGTATGGTTACCTCTGAAGCAAATTCAGCCGATCCTCATTCCAATGCCGAAACTGAAACGTCCAGTGTCTACGGCCAACCCTGGGTTGATCGCGGAATGCCCGGACGGTTATTCCGGGGTGTGAAACGTTTACTGGGTAACAGTTCGATCAGGCGTCTCCTGGTGTTTGATCATCCGTTTCGATTAGTGGCGTTGATTACCCCAATACTCTTGCGAATTCGTCAGGCGATAGAGGAGAGCCTCGGAGAGCCCCTCGCAGACATTCACTTTGGTCACCCGGTGCTGTTTGAAGGCAATGAGAACCTCAGAAACAACCTTGCCCTCGATAGACTTTCAGAAGCATGCGGTCATGCCGGTATTAGTGAGCTGACGTTTTATCCTGAACCAGTTGCTGCAACCTTGAGTTATCGTCACGACGAGCAGTCTCCTGACAGCGGTTGTGTCCTAACCGTCGATTTTGGGGGAGGTACACTCGATCTTAGTGTCGTCGAGTATTCCGGGACAAGCTTTGATGTGCTCTCAACATCTGGTATCTCATTGGGCGGCGATCACATCGATCAGCTCATCTTTAGAGAACTTTTGTTTCCGCACTTTGGCAAGGGGGAAACCTGGTCAAGGGTTAAAGATGGTCGCTTAATTGAAAATGACTTTCCCTTTGAGGAATATGAAGACAAGCTGTTGAACTGGGCCGTCACCTATATTTTGAACCAGAACCAGTACCGATCAAAAATTATCGATCGCATTGCCCAGGGAGGTCAGGGTAAGGAAAAGTTTGAGCGGCTGCTTGAACTGATTACTCATAACTTCAGTTACCTCGTGTTCCAATCAATTAAGGATGCGAAGGCTGCTCTGTCGAACGTGGAAGAAACCGTCATCGATGTCCCTGAGCTTGACCTGGCTGTTCCTTTCTCAAGAGACCAGTTCGAGCAAATTATGACAGATGTGCTTGGGCGTATCGAAACTGTGACCGAAGAGGTCTTGCAACGTTCAGGTAAGGGAAGGGCAGACATCGATATTGTGATTCGAACCGGTGGCTCATCTCAGATCGCAGCGGTGAAGCGGTTACTGGAAAAGCAATTCCCGGGCAAAGTGACTGAACATGACCCATTCACGAGTGTGGCGGCGGGATTAGCCATTGCAAGTTATTATGGATACCAGTTTCAACAATCCTGAAGGCAATTCAAATGGAAAAACCAATCAGTAGATTTCCGGTACCGAGCCTGGAGCAGATCCCCGAAGACCTGCGAGACCGGATGATAGCAATACAGGAGAAGACGGGGTTCGTTCCGAATGTGTTTCTGACCCTGGCGCATCGGCCCGAGGAACTTCGTGCTTTTATGGCCTATCATGACGCGCTGATGGAAGGAGACTCTGGCCTGTCAAAAGCTGAACGTGAAATGATCGTGGTCGCTACCTCTGCGGTTAATGATTGCCAGTATTGTGTGGTTGCCCATGGCGCGATTCTCCGAATCAGGGCAAAGAACCCACTCTTATCAGATCAGATAGCCATTAACTACCGGAAAGCCGACTTGACGCAGAGAGAAGACGCTATGCTGGAGTTCGCCCTGCAAGTAGCCAGTTCTTCAGGTGAGGTGTCAGACGCAGACATTGCGAAGGTTAGGGCGCAGGGCTTTAGCATGGAAGACGTGTGGGACATTGGTGCCATTACTGCGTTTTTTGCACTCAGTAACCGAATGGCTAATCTGACCAGCATGCGGCCAAACGATGAATTCTTCGGTATGGCGAGATAAAAGCTAGTTTCTGGTTAACAATTTTAGTCTGGTACCCTAGGTTCCAGAGTAAATATGGTCTCTCTAGGACCCTGTTGGTAGCAAGCAGGGACTTTTGGGTCGAAGCCCGTCCGTAAACATTGTAATGTTGTCGGGTTCAATAAAAATAGCCTGTTATGATTTTTTTTGTTTTATTACTGGCCTTCAGCAGTGGGGTCAGTGCATACGAATCCGACCAGTACACCAATCGAACACAAGATATTTCTGACTCTCTCGATTTGTTGGACGGGGCTGTTAATAAGGCTATTCAAGACATTCTTGCGCGAAGGAAAGCCCCTCGTACCAAATTGAAAATAGCGAGGGCTATCTATTTTGAAATTGGCGGTTTGTATTGGGCTGATAAAATTGAGCGTTGGGCAGCTAAATCTCCAGAAGTTGAAAAATACGACCAGACTCGGCGTGATAGTGTGTATAAAGGAATGCCTTTTTGGGCTACACGCGTGAATTTTATTTTTGGGGTTGGTCGCTCATTTCGAGTCAATAGTGTCATGGTTGGTTCAGACAAGTTCGGCCACTTTGTTTCTCAGGGATATAAATACTACAGGCGGGAACTGCGAGGTGAACCGCGGGAAAAGTTGTTGGGAAAAGGCTGGTTCGCCGAACGATGGATTTATGGTGAACTAACAACCGGGGTGTTTTCCAACGCCGATCTTGTCGCTAACTACGAGGGCTGGCGTTTTTACCAGAGCTTGTTTGAAGACAATGTTGTCGAGGGTAAGTTAGCAATCTTGGTATTAGATGGCGATAAGTATGTGCAGCAAAGACCATTCAGTTTCGCCGACCACATTAACGATTATTGGGATGAAGCACTGAACCCCTCTTATACGGTACCCTCATTGAACAAAAGGCTCAGAAAGGCGATTAAGGCGTTGTGTCCTGAGTATTATGAGCGCCCAGAATTGTATACATCTCCAGATGATGCGCAGTTCTGGGCTAGATACGAGCACCTTGGACTGAAAGACAGCCGTCAGAATCAGTTCGATGCCATTTGTGATCAGTAACGATGTGACAGCAGTTCTACTCCCTGTGCAAGGGTTTAGGTCTATGGCCTCGACCCCGCTATTGGGCTCCAGTGTTGTCAGACCTTAATAATTCGCCCTGCTCATCCAACAATCTTCTATTAAGGTAGGTTAATAGAATGTCATCGTAACTGTTTAATATTAAGGAATATGCTGTTCTCGGCTAATTCGTTGATAGACTGCCGGGACGCCCTACCGCACCTGCAACTATATCGGCTTTGACTTCGGCTTTAGTGGATTTCTGGCTCGGTGTTTGACGGGTCCTGAAGTTAAACGGGTCAGTATCAATATCTTCGAGTTCTATTTCCCCAGCGAGAACGGCAGATTTCCATTGCTGGTGCTCATCTTCACGGACGTGAAATTCTGGCATGATCTCACGGGCAAACAAGTCCAGACTGTCGCAAATGTCCTTGTGGGTGTTCTTGCCCGCCTGGTTGAGCAGAATAACCTGATCAACATTTGCGGCTTCCAGTTCGAGCAATTTCTGGCGAATCGTTTCGGGAGAGCCAATCAGTTCACTGCCTGAACGTTTTTGTCCTGCGGGGGTTTGCTTCCATTCCTGATATTTGTCCCAAAAATTTACCGTTCCAGGTTCGAATGGGCCTTCCTTGTTGTAGAGCTGCAGCGCAAACTGAAAGAAGGTCCAGCCATCTGCTTTTTCCCAGGCCTCTTCGTCGGTTTCGCAACACATGAACCCTCCGACCACAGCGATGTTTGGATTGCTCTGGTAGTCCGCTAGTTTTTCCTGGTTCCTGGTGAAAGTATTGTAGTAGGCATTGACCCAGGCATTCGCTGCGTTCAGGTCTACGAACTTGAATGACAGTGCGCCCATACCCCGGTGGGCTGCGTATTTTATGGTATCCAATTGCGAACAGGCGACCCACAAAGGTGGATGAGGTTTTTGCAGTGGCTTTGGAACTACTGCTCGTAAGGGGAATTTGAAATACTCTCCGTCATATTGCCAGGCATGGTTATAGAACATCGGCAGGACACACTTAACAGCATCTTCCCAGATATCTCTCTTGTCTCTAAAGCGTAGATTGAAAGGGTGAAGTTCCGTGACGCTAGAGCCTTCGCCCAGCCCGAGTTCAACTCGGCCGTCTGAGACCAGGTCGAGTGTGGAAACTTTCTCAGCTACTCTCGCTGGATGGTTAGTCGTGAGCTGGATGATGCCATGGCCAAGCCTGATGTTTTTCGTTCTCTGGCTCGCCGCTGCAAGGAAAACTTCCGGCGCAGAAGAGTGTGAGTATTCTTCTAGAAAATGATGCTCAACTTCCCATGCATAGTCATAGCCGAGCTGATCAGCCAGTGCGATCTGATCGAGTGATTGTTTCATAAGCAGATGTTCGCTGCTATCAGTCCAGGGTCGTGGTAGTTGATGCTCGTAGAAAACGCCAAATTTCATATCGATGCTCACATCTAAAAGGATTCGTTAAGCATACCTGTAGATGCTTTAACGAGCCAATTGCTTCAGCAGGACACGACCGTCCCACAGCAGTAAGTCAGAGTATTGTTCTTATTAAAGATTAACAGGTCGTGCAGCGTTCGGGTCGTTGTGTACGATCAGTGCAGGGTCAGCGCCATCATTGAGTCCCCAGAAATTCAACCAATCATCAAGCATCAGGTACAGACTTGGCACCAGGAATAGCGTGATTACTGTGGCAAACAGTACACCGAATGCCAGCGAGATCGCCATGGGAATGAACATAAAGGTTTCCGGGTCATTGTCTGTCATCAATGGAATCAGCCCGACGAAGGTTGTGACTGATGTCAGAATTATTGGCCTGAATCTGACCACGCCGGCGTTGGAGACAGCTTCAAATAATGGAGTGCCTTCTCGCCTTTGCCTGTTGATATAGTCTACAAGGACAAGCGACGCATTCACGACAACCCCAGAAAGCGCAATGATGCCCAGTAGTGAAAAGAAGATTAGGTCCCATCCCATAATATAATGGCCGACGATAGCGCCGACTGCACCAAAAGGAATGACGCTCATGATCACCAGAGGTTGCATGTAGCTCCTGAGTGGAACCGCGAGCAGGGCAAAGATAGTCATCAGGGCAAGTGGCACCGTCGCGATCATGCTACCGAGCGCCTTATTACGCTCTTGCTGTTCGCCAGAAATATTAAATTCGACGCCGGGGAAGTCGGCGTTGTAGCATCGGCTTTCAAGGCTGCTGAAGCTGGTGCCTTTTGCGCAGACTGCTTTTTCAACCGCGTTCATGATTTCTTCGGGGGTCACAATGGAGCGATTCACATCGCCCAGGACGTCGATGACCCGTTGTTGATCTTCTCTGTTGATTGCGCTAAAGCCGCTACCGTATATGACCTTGGCAACGGTTGAGAAGGGCACCTCAATATTTTCGCTGGTACGAATCCGCATGTTTTCAAGGTTACCCAGGGATTGCCGTTCTTTCTCAGGATAACGAACCATGACTCTAACGTCGTCAGTACCTCTTTGGATTCGCTGCGCTTCCTCACCGTAGAAAGCCTGGCGAACCTGGCGTGCAAGATCGTTGAGGGTAAGGCCTAGCGGTTTGGCTTCCGGCAGGATGTCCAGTTTAACTTCTTGTTTTCCTGCGCGGAATGAATCTGTAAGGTCCATTACCCCGGGGTATCTTCCAAGTTCTGTGCGTAAGTACAGGGCAGCGCGTTTCAGTTGCTCGATATCTCGGCCTTTGAGTTGAAGGGCCAGTGCATCACCGCCACTGAATGTTGCAGTATTGAACTGGAGCTCAACTGCATCTGTCACAGAACCTGTCTTTTCTCGCCACTTTTCTGCGATTTTGTTTGTATTCCAGCCTGGCCTCTCCTTGAAGGGAACGAGGTCGAGTACTACCTCGGCAAGGTGGCTGCCACCCGCCGTCATCATGGGAGGTCCGGTACTGCGAGCAGCTTTGACGCCGATGGATTGGAAAGTATGAAGGATAACTGAGCTGTCGTTATCGTACCCGAGGTCAGCGTTAACCTCCTTTGCGGTTTCAAAAGCAGCGAGTTCCAATTGACGTGCAGCTTCCTCGGTGTACTCGACATTGATTCCTTCAGGCATTGTCAGGGTCGCGAATATTCGGTCCCCCTCAACAGCAGGGAAAAACTGAAATATTACCCGGCCACTGGCGATCAGTGCTATTGATGTGATCAGTACTGCTGTTGCGACAGCCCATGTTACCCAACGCCATTCCAGTGTTTTCTCAAGAAAAGGCTTGTAGTTGTTTGTCGCGAAGGACTCAAGCGCACCCGAGAACTTACCCTGAAACTTTATCCAGCCCTCTACCAGGGGCGTGCCTTCCAGAAAGTAGCCTTCTGTTTTTCTATGGGCAAGGTGTGCTGGCAGGATCAACATACATTCAAGGATGCTAAATACAAGGCAAACGAGCACAACCCAGCCGATGATGGAGAAGAAATCGCCCATGCGACCGGCTATCAGGAGAATCGGCAGGAAGGCGGCGATGGTGGTTAGAACACCAAACACCACCGGTGTGATGACTTCCGCGGTTCCCGCGATAGCCGCTTCCCGATGATTTTTTTGTATAGTCTCATGACTGAAAATACGCTCGCCGACGACAATGGCATCATCGACAACGATGCCAAGTACCAGAATGAAAGCAAGTACAGTAAGGGAACTGATGTTGATACCGGCGAAGGGGAACATCCAGATTGCGCCTAAGATGGCGATCGGAATGCCGGCTGCCACCCATATGGCGACCTTGAACCGAAGGAACAGGGTAAGAATGAGCAGGACCAGCGCTAAACCAGCATAAGCGTTTTTGGTCAGTGCGCTAATTCGTCGGTTGAGTGCGATTGATTCATCGATCCAGACGGTGAGGCTGATCCCCGGGGGTAGCTGGACCCGCTTTTTCTCAATGTATTGTTTGACGGAATTTGCTGAGGTAATTGTGTCCTCTTGACCGACACGGTAAACCGTCACGGCCACGGATCGTTCACCGTCAAATTTTGCTCGCAGAAAACCTTCCTGAAAGGCGTCATTGACAACGGCTATGTCGCCGATCTCAATATTGGTGCCGTCAGGACGAGTCACCACCACGATGTCTTCGAAATCAGGTCCGCGATAAGCCTGCCCTTTGGAGCGCAGCAGGATCTCGCCACCTTGCGTTTTTATTGATCCACCGGGCAAGTCCAGTGAGGCACGACGAATGGCATTAGCGATCTGGCTCATGGTCAGGTTGTATTGCCGAAGGGTCTGCTCGCTGACTTCAATAGAGATTTCCCAGGGGCGCGCGTAGGTGACCGAGACCTGGGAGATGCCTTCGAGTGCAGAGATGTCATCGCGTATCTCTTCTGCGAGTAGTTTTAGTGTTGCTTCATCTGTTTTGCCGTGGACAGCGATGGATATCGTTTGTCCCCTAAACTGCATGGAAGAAACAATCGGTTTTTCAGTTTCGGCCGGGAAAGTAGAAATCGCATCAACCTTGCCCTTGATATCATTTAGTACCGTGGTGATATCAGCACTTTGCGACAGCTCAACCATGACGGAACACATACCTTCTCTGGAAACCGAGAAGAAACGATCCATCCCATCGACGCCTTCTATAGCTTCCTCAACCCGGACGCAGACAGCTTCTTCCACTTCTTCCGGCGCGGCGCCCAGATAGGGAATCTGAATCTGCACAATGCCGGGTTCGATATTCGGGAACTCTTCCTTATGCATCGAGATCAGAGAGATAAAACCGCCGGTAATAAAAATCGCCATCATCAAGTTGGCGGCGACGGGGTTATCGACGAACCAGGTTAGAAATTTATGATTGTCCATTAAGTTTTACTGTTACCGGACCGTAGTTTTGGCGTGACGCGCATGCCTTCAACGATAGTTTGCAAAGGTGAGATGTTGACCACGTCGCCGGATTCAAGACCGTCGGACACAATGACATTGTCGTCTTCGAACCGGAGAATTTCCACATCACGGTAGGCCAGGCGATTATCCTTATCTACCACCATAACCTTGCTCTGGTTGCGCAGAGCTGCTCGGGGAATGGTGACGACACCATCTGCCCAGCGCCCTTTGATCCTTGCGTTTACAAAGAGTCCGATTGGAAGGTCAGGTTGGTCGACGTTGTCGTTGTTATTGACCCGAACAACAGCAGTCACCATGCGGCTTTTCGAGTCTATCTCCGCTTCCGTCCTGACCAGTTTGCCGACCCACTCATAGTGCCTGCCACCATAATCGGTAAACAGCAGCACTTCAGGCGCTATATCAGCAGCAAGTTCTCCTCGGTGGCCGAGCGGAAGATCAAGATAAGCCAACTGCCTGTCAGCGACGGGCAGCCTGACTTCTGCGTACTGTGCTGCGTAAATTGAAGCTATTCCCATCCCGCGGCTGACATACTGACCCAGATCAACCTTCTCGGATCGGACCAGGCCGTCATAAGGGGCTCTTATTTC
This sequence comes from Gammaproteobacteria bacterium, assembly GCA_018645845.1. Taxonomy (GTDB): domain Bacteria; phylum Pseudomonadota; class Gammaproteobacteria; order Pseudomonadales; family Azotimanducaceae; genus UBA9659. The sequence goes on from JABGVY010000525.1 coordinate 8,764, forward strand.
TGTTCGCTGCAAATCCCGCGCCGCTTGCTCGAGAGCGATTCTTGAGTCCTGTAGCACGGCCTCCGCAATTCGATGGTTTCGAAGTACTGTTTCCAGGCTTGATTGGCTGGTTAGTTTTTTCTTGACGAGTTCTTCCATTCGTCCAAGTTCGAATCTGGCGAGTTCTTCCTCCGCTAGGGAACGACTTAACGTTGCCCGGCTGCGGGCGACTTTAGACCGATAGTCGCTATTTTCGATTCGGAGCAATACGTCATCTTTGGCGAAATACCCACCCGGAAGAAGGTTTGGTGACATCCAGGAAACGCGGCCGTTAACCTCTGGTATCAGCTCACTTTCCTTGTAGGGCATCACGCTGCCCTGAGAGCTGACTTCTAATCGGACTCGCTTCCGAACAACCTCCAAAGCGCGAATGCTGGTCGTGGTCTCTGCGTGGGTGAACTGATCAGGGGTCGGGGCAGATTTCACCAGTCCGTAGGCGACTATAACTGCAAAAAACAGTACTGCTATGGTCATGATTCCTTTGATGGCATTAGGCATTGCCCGTACTCCTCTCTACTTCTGCGCTGGCCTCAATGGCTGATAGCAGCAATCCTGTTTTAATAATTTGAAAATGCTGAATGACTGCATCTCGCACGTTGACTTCGTCCCGGATTTTAATCGAGTCTCTAAGTCTGATTAGTTGTTGTTTGACAGCTGATAAGTCGATGTCTGGCTCGAACCCAAGATTCATGGTGCTGCCGAGAAATTGGGTACGTAGCCCGTTACCGACCAGTCGCAGGACCAAATTTCTGTGGATCGACATCATTTTGTGGCTGAATTGTATCCAGATCTCTGTATGAACCTCTTTTTCGCCCATCGTATTTACGAGTTGATCTACCAATTGGACCATTTCTGTAATATCTTCGTCGCTTGCTTCCACTACGGCGGAGCGTGCTGACAACGAAGTCATTACAGCGAGAACATCTAATACCTGACCGATAAGCTCAGGTTTTTGGATTTCCCCGAGTTCCAGTAGATAGCCAAGAACCTCCAGTGTCGCTTCCTCGACGGGTAAGACACGGACTCCGCCGGGTGCTACGGCCACTATGCCCAGTTGTTCCAGCTTCTTTATCGCTTCTCGGATTGCACCCCTGTTAGACCCGAATCGTGCAGCCAGATCTCGCTCAGAGGGCAATCGCTCACCGGGTCGGTATTGGCCCCTGAGGATCTCGCTTCTTAACACCGCGATGATTTCTTCTGCCTTAGATGGTGCTGTAGACATAATATCTTTCTGTATTCGTTGTGTTTGTCACTATTTGCCGTGATTGGTATGACCGCTCTGGCCCGACCGGGTAGGTCAGACCAAATTGGTCAGACCATTATAGGCTTGACGCTTTAAATTGCAACATGACGGTAACGTGGGTAATCGGTCATGGCTTCTTGCATTCTGCGAAATCGCGAGATTGATCCAGCAATATCAGATGATCTGTCTCGTGTTGAGTTCGAGTCAGTGAACCTGGAAACAGATACGCTTGTCTTGAGATTTTCGACGATTAGACGAGACCTGTTTCTGCACCGAGATCGATTATGGAATCTGCGGTGAGTGACCATGCGATTGCATTCGCTGTAGATCCCTGGTCCGAGTTGCAGAAATTTGATGTGTTCCCAGGAGAGTCTTCGACTTCACTGTTCCCTGCGTGAAGCATTGCATTACATCCGGACGCGGACTGCTGCCGGATATCACTTGGCAGGAAGTCCCAGAAGCTTACCCGAAGAGACTGGTTGAGAACATTAAACAGGCCGTGGTTGCGGTTGGTCTTTACAATGGGCTGTTAAGGTCATCGATTTTTGAAAAAATGTATAGCGACGTTGTTTCCTTGTTGTCAATGTGATGGCTCGGTTTACAAATGCCCCTCATAGACAGACGAAGCATTAGTCGTCTGAATCTTAAGTTCGATCTTCGTTCATTACGGTAGCAATCACTGCTATCCTTGTGGCCTGTCAAGCAGTCAGAATTTATTAGCGAATGCGCGTGTGAACATTTCCTCGATCCTGTACAAACTTTACGAACCCTTGCTTTGGTCGCAAATTAAAAACGGCCCAAGGCCGCACCACATTGGTTTGATTGTTGATGGCAATCGCCGTTTTGCAAAGGTGAAGGGGCTTGCGTCTAACGAAGGGCACGATGCTGGTTCACAAAAGCTGGAAGACTTTCTTCGGTGGTGTTGGCGGCTGGATATCAAGATCGTTACATTGTATGGATTTTCAACGGAGAATCACAAACGCGCGGATAACGAGGTCGATTACCTCATGGACCTGATATTAAGGAAACTGAGACAGTATCAGGTGGACCCAGTTATCAGGCGAGAGGGCGTGAAGATCAAGGTCATTGGCCAGCGAGAAAACCTGTCTGAAGAAATGATCACCGAAATTGAGAAAACTGAAGAGCTCACGAAAGACCATGATCGGTTTCAGTTGAACATTGCGGTGAGTTATGGCGGCAGGGAGGAAATCGTTGATGCCGTTAAAAGCATCGCTAAACAGATTCAGGACGAGCAGATCTCATTACAGGATATAGATGAAGATCTGTTCTCCAGTCACTTGTATACCGAGGGCATACCTGATCCTGACCTGATCATTCGTACCTCTGGAGAAGAACGTTTGTCAGGGTTTCTGCTATGGCAAAGTGCATACTCTGAGCTCTATTTCACGGTAGTTTACTGGCCGGCTTTTCGAATGATTGATTTCTGGCGAGCGATTAGGGTCTTTCAACAACGGGAGCGTCGATACGGCAAGTAATATTCGTTTGAGTTTAAGGCCACGTGCGCCGCCAGCTGGTGATCACCTTTTACCGGGGTAGCACAGGATGTACGGAGTAAAGAAGACGATTAACGAGCCGTCAGTTCGAATAACCAGCTACTATCATTATCGATATTGTCTGTAGAAAGGCTTTGGCCGTATTTTCGATTAAACTGTTCAAGTACGCCATCTATGAACTGACCTTCTTTGTGCCTAATTAATTGCAGTTCATAGAGCTTTCCATTGGCTCGAACAATGGCAAGATTGTTCTCCTTAATCTGATGCGGCCACTGCTTCCAGATTTTGCCTACGCGAGAGTTCATATAGCCGCTAATAACGAACAGCCGGGTGTCATAAACAGCGAGCCACATGGTGCGAGACCTGGGCGGGGCCATTGTCTGCATTTCTAAAGTTGCATGATCGGTGAGGAACGACCAGTCGTCAGAAGAAGGAACCCGTTCGCCTGTCTGAAACGGTCCACCGGAGAGGATTTCAATCGGTCCGTCGTGGGAGCGAACAAGAAACAAAACCGCACCGACGGCTATAAATACCGTGATGATAAAACTGAAGAACCACTTTAGTCCGCGCGACATGATGTTGAAAATCCCCTGAGTAGCGGTGGTTAACATAACTTTCATGGGAGTCCTTTGCAATCACTGTACAAGCTGTCCTAATGAAAATTGTTCGCACCCGTGGTAAGGTTTTCGCAGTGTTGGTCGCTTGCAAATATCTAATTATATTGGAGAAAACAAGCTCAAAAGAAATAAGGAGATAAGGCAATTAACGAAACAGAAACCTCAGAATCGGACTCAACGCCGCCGCAAAGTAAGTTGAAGTCCACACTTTTCAGGATGGTTACCTGGTTGCTTGCTGCAGGATGCTTCTACCTGGTGTTCACGCGAATCGAAGCCTCGGCAGCGCGAGATGGGTTAACAACGCTCGAATATCTCAGCAATTTTTTTCGGGATGCCGACTGGTCGATGTGGCTGGCACTCATGATTCCCTATTCGGTGTTTTTTTTCCTTATTGATAGCCATGCTACCTGGCGAGCGATCAGGTGGTTTAACACGCCGGAAATCAAACTCACGAACGTGCTGCCAATCAGGGCTAGCGCCTATATTTTGTCCCTGGTAAATGAGCAGGTGGGCAAGGGCGCGATGTCGTTGTATCTACTACGTCGTTATGACGTTCCTGGTTGGAAGGCCGTGTCGACAATGGTCCTTCTGGGAATAGTCGAGATCTACCAACTGCTGATTTTTTCTGCCATTGGGGTCGCTCTGTATTTTGATCTTGTACAGGAAGCCGCGGTAAGCCTTCCGCTGCCACAGATTATGCTGAGTGTTTTTTTGGTTGCGTTTCTCTACTTCCCGTTTCACATTGCCTATTTCAGGGGACATCTGTTCAAGAATTCAACAATTAGGGACAAGCCGATTTTCCATGCCTTAAGACAGGCAGAGCTCAAGCACTATGCATTGATCCTGATCTGCAAAGCCCCAAACCTGATTGGCGCTGTCGTCGTGTATAGCCTCGCACTCAGTCTATTCAGCGTCGACGTAAGCTTTGGTCAGATGCTGGCGTTCCTCCCGGTGATCTTTCTGGCGGCGGCTTTACCGCTACCGTTTCACGCGGGCGCTTTGCTTCTGTGGGCGGTATTGTTCCCCGATTTTCCCGAGGTCGGCGTTTTTTCGATGATCATGCATACTTTCTTCGTGGTCTTTAACGCGGTTATTGGTGTCGTATTCTTGCCGCTGGCGAACCGGGAGTTGTTCGACGACCGCCCCGCATGATTAAGCGCTTCATTGCTTGTTTGAAAGTAAAGTCACTAGCCTGTCCACCATGCTGATGATGCTGGTGACTACCAGGCCCCATCCTATCCATACGAACCAGCTAAAGGGGATGAGGGTGATTCCGAGCGTTAGCTGCATGACAGGGAATCCGGCGAAGACAAAGTAACTTATTCCGTTGTATCTTCCGAGTGAGCTAGCCTTTAATGGTTGCCCCGCCAATGCTTTTGAGTCAAGCATGTATTGTATGAAAGCGGCTGGAATGACCAACACCAACGCGGTTGGAGCCCATTCGTGATGGGTAAGTGCAGCAATAGTAAAGGTTACAAAAAAGGCATCGCTGCCATGGTCCATCAATCCGCCTATCGCCGAGGTCAGGTTTTTCTTACGGGCCAGGTGGCCATCGAGTATGTCGGTAAAGATAGCGGTCCACAGAATTGTCACAGCGACGTACCAATTCGAATGGTATACGCTCCACGACATGATAATTGCCAGTCCTACTCGAGATAAACTCAAAAGGTTTGGTAGGGTAAGTATTTGTGACATTCACATTTGTGGTGTTGGATAAAGAACGCATAATGCCACAATACAACTTGCTTAACGCAACTTGTCTGCGGAACCTTGCGTTAAATGATGAGAAAGATACGGCATGCGATTACTGATAACAGGCGCGAACGGACATCTGGGAGTCCGCTTGATTCGCCAGATAAATGAAACACGACCCGGTGATGAGATTGTTGCCATTGTCCGATCAGAAAGAGCGGCAGCGGCGCTTCGTGAAGAAGGGCTTCAAGTAGACATCCGTGTAGTCAGTTACACCGATGCTGATGGCATCAAGGTGGCCGGGCAGGGTGCTGAAGTCATTGTCCACCTGGTGGGAATTATAAAGGAATCTGCCACCAACACTTTTGAAATGGCACACCAAAAAACTTCGACAGCGTTGGTCGAAGCTAACCTCGATGCCAGTCATATCGTGACGTTGGGAATCCTTGGCAGTGAGCCTTCGTCAGCCAATCGCTGCTTTGTATCAAGAGCAGCTTCCGATGCTATTCTGCAGGCCGGTCCTATTCCAGCCACTGTCATTAGGGTCCCTATGGTGCTTGGCCCCGGAGACTATGCATCCAGGGCTCTAGCAAAAAATGGAGCGTCGGGCGCGGCATTTTGTTTTAGAAGTAGCAGTCTTGAGCAACCCATTTATAGTATGGATGTTGTCGATGCCATTCTGTCTGCTGTGTCTCTGAACCCCGCGGACCGAATTATCGAACTTGCTGGTCCGGAATCGTTAATGCGAAAGGCATTGATTAAACGAGCGGGTAGGTTTTTAGGTAACAAACCAACAGTCGTATCTTTACCGATAGCACTTGGCTACCTGCTAGCCTGGGTTCTCGAAAAAACCAGTGCTAACCCGCCAGTCACCGCAGCCATGCTGGGCGTGCTTGATCATGACGATGCCATTGACACGAGGGCTGCCACTAACCTGCTTGGGTTAACGCTCACGCCTCTGGATGAAATGTTGCGGCGTGTTTTAAGGGACTGATGAGATGATGCGTTCGAGGACAGGGGGCAGCACGTCGTCTGAATAGCCACGGATGATAGTCTGGATCAGTTCGTCTCCACGGGTTAGGCCGGGATTGATTGATGCGATTGGTTTGCGCTGCTGCGCCGCATAACGGCAGAATCGGTAACCGGAAAATACCTTCAGCGAAGTACCGACGATAAGCATGCCATCGCTGTTGTCGATGCCGTCATAGACGCGCTGGACAATGGATTTGCTGACGTTGTCTCCAAAGAACACCACATTGGGTTTTAATATCCCGCCGCAATTTTCGCAGGGTGGAACAGCAACACTAACAACTGAATCTTCTGCGACGTCAGCATCGCCATCGGGTGCGATGTCACCTTGTTGGGAAAAAGATGGGTTCAGCAACCGCAGTTTTGTTTGCAGGGCATGCCTCGGGGTCACCCTCAGACAACTCATGCAGATGACTTCATCGAGACGGCCATGAAGATCAATAACGTTTCGTGATCCTGCGTATTGATGTAGTCGATCCACGTTTTGTGTCACGACCAGCTTCACTATTTTTTGGCGTTCCAGTTCGGCGATGGCATGGTGGCTGGATGATGGGGCAGCCGAAGCAACTGCGGTCCAGCCGCTGTAGCTTCGAAGCCAGTACCGTTGTCGTGCTGATTTCTTCGATATAAAATCCTGATGTTGTATCGGGTTACTACGTGTCCAGTTTCCGGCTTTGTCACGATAAGTCGGGATGCCGCTAGCAGCGCTGATACCAGCACCTGATAAAACGACCAAGTTACGCTTGCCTTCGAAGAATCCCTGCAGGTGTTGCAGGCCATTACGGTCAGGCTGCTTTGAAGTTTCGGGCATTTTTCATCATAAACAGTACAGATTGCATAAGGCTGATGTCCTCTGACGGACGTCTTCTGGTGGCAATGATATCAGCGAGCGTGTATGCCGCCAATGTTCTAAGGGGCGTTATGCTCAACCCTATTTAGCTGAATATGACATAATCAAGGTATCTCAGGAGAACATAAGATCACAGACCTCGCCTTTGAAGAAAAAGCCCAGATTGACGCGACAACGCCTGGGCTCAGTCACCTCTGGGTATTGACACAATTAGATCGTACGGGACTCTCACACTGGCTGCTTGGGTTCGGAGCATTTCTGATACTGACAATCATCGCGGTGATCATGTTGATTGTAGTGAGTTATCCAGATCCCGACATGTACCGAAACTCGATCGCTTTTACTGCTATCAGCAGTTTTTTTCTCATTTTTTATCTGGCAATGGGGCGCGGTTGGCACCGAGATCTGTTGGGTTTCCTATCGTTCGATCGAAGTCTTGGGAAAGTCATATCCGTGATTGAACCGGACAATCGTATGATTGTCGTCGAAATGTTAGTGGCGGCAATTTGTGTTTATGTCCATTTACAGTTGAATGATATGGTCAATATTTGGCACTCGAAGCTACTGTTTGGCGGCATTGTGTTTTTTTACTATGTTCAATGGATACTCATTATTTTCTCGATTGATGTCATCCTCCGGCAACTGGTTTGCCTGGTGCGGATAGTAGACCGAATTAGAATCGACCTGCTCAACACAGAGTTCTACTCGACCCTGGCTAATGCGATGGTCCGTCATGTGGGTCTTTACATTTTTGGGCTCTGTATTGTTTCGCTTAGTAACATTGCCTACACAGAAGGAGAACTCGGCGCAGGCGAAATGATGCTGATGATGATGCCCTGGTACCTGCCGTCACTCGTTATTATCAGCCTTTACGTTATTCCGTTTAATCGCTTCAAGGATCGAATGCGCTCCGAGAAGGCGCAGGAGCTGAATTCTGTTAACGCCGCGCTTTCTGGCAACACCAAGGCGTTGGAAAGCTCTCTGTTAAAAGGTGAACATCATCCCTCAAAAATTGATCTTCTCATGTATCGTGATCGAATTACGGCGGTCAAGGAATGGCCGTTTACGGATCGTATCAGAGCGTTGGTTCTGTTTGGTATCTTGCCACCAATGACCTGGGTCATCGCTGCGTTGATTGAAATTCTGATTGAGGGTGCGATATAGTTTTTGCCGCGAACCCGGTCAAGGGTTATCTGGCAAATAGCCCTGATAACTTAAGTTCAGGGTCCAGGGGCTCGGGTTGTTACAGTTTCAATTAAAATGCGCTATCGTCTCAACACAAAAATATTGCTTAGAGAGGCATCAAGTTCATGGAATGTCCGAAGTGTTTTGGTGAGATGGGTACCGCTCTGAACGGGGAGATGAAGGTAGAACAATGCCAAAACTGCCATGGTCTGTATTTCGACCAACTCACTCAAGAATTGTTGCCAGGGTTATTTGGCAAAGAGGCAATAGACTCAGGCAGTGATGAGGTTGGGTCGACCTACGATGAACTGGTTTATGTGGACTGCCCGAAGTGTGACAAGATCATGGATCAGCGCAAGTTGGAGGACCCGCTAAGCATTCGGTTTGAATGTTGCCCGACCTGCAATGCCACCTTTCTGGATGCTGGCGAATTAAGACAGTATCTTTCTGCCGAATACCTGGAGGCCTTTAAGTCTCTTCTTCCAGGGAAATAGTCAGAATTTATTGAGAAATAGGGGCCAGTGGCCCCTATTTTTCTTCTGTCAGAGAGCCCTTGCGATCAAGTTGCTAAGTTTGTCACAGTTAGAGACTCGTTCAGCGGTCGTCGTTCCAAGAAAGCCTACATTGAGCGACGTAACGCCATGCTCTTTCAAGGCTTGCAGACGATCAACGACAAATGCCTCAGGACCAACCAGTGAAGTTGCTTCCAGGTAAGAGTCGGGAATGGCAGCTTCCGCTGCTGATTTTTGACCGGAAAGATAGAGGTTCTGAATCGCTTCTGCTTCTTCTTCATAGCCGTATTTTCGGAACACCTGGTTGTAGAAATTTTTCTCTTTCGCGCCCATACCGCCAACATACAATGCTATTCCAGATCGTGACATGTCGCGGTAGGACTCAAGGCCGTCTCCGATTGCGACTGCTCCACCTGCGTAGATGTCGAGAGGCGGTCGCCCTGGGTCGCGCTTGGCATTACCTTTCTTTAGTGCCTCCCCCCAGACAGCATTTGCACCTTCCGCCATGTAGAAAGCGGGTAGCCAGGCATCGGCAAGCTCCGCTGTCATCTCAACACTTTTCTCTCCGAGGGTGGCAAGCGCGATTGGAATCTCTTCCCGATAAGGGTGGTTAATGATCTTAAGTGGTTTTCCAAGCCCTGTGCCCTCTTCAGGCGGTAGCGGGATTTGGTACTTCTTCCCTTGATACTGCAGTTTATCGTCCCTTAGCCAGACGTTGCGGCAGATCTCGATGGTTTCTCGAAGTCTTGTCATCGGCGCGTCGTAGGGCACCCCATGAAAACCTTCAATGACTTGAGGCCCTGAAGCCCCTAATCCAAGCATGCATCGACCCTCGGAAAGCGCGTCGATGCCGGCTGCAGTCATCGCCATCAGGGCTGGCGTTCTGCTGTAAACATTGAGGATTCCTGAAGCGATCGTCACTTTCTCGGTTTTAGCAGCGATATAGCCCATAGCGGAGACGCCGTCGAAGGAATATGCCTCTGGTACCCAGACAACATCCAACCCGGCCTTTTCCATTTCCACAATTTCTTTTGTCGCGCCGACGTAGCCCTGCGCGTAACTCATCAAGGTAGAGATTTTCATTGTTAAACCCATAATATTCGAGCGTCAAATTCTACGGTGACTGGTACGGGAAAAGCAATGATACGCA
>JABGVY010000527.1 GCA_018645845.1 Gammaproteobacteria bacterium
GTCCTGCACCGCGCCGTGTGTTGCCAGCTACGCTTACCGTACCCGTGGTGATACCAATCTCGTGACCCTCGGTGTTGGATTCCCTGTTAAGAAAGTCAATATTGATGTAACCGCCAGCCATTACAAATCGAAAGGCGACAACAGCGAATCCTACAAAAACACCTTCTACAAAGTAGGTTTGCTTTGGAATTTCTAGCGGCTCTTCACCGTGGGCAATACCTTTATCACAGTTAATTTTTCTCCCGCTAAGCAACAATAACCAGGCTTTAAGTCTAACTTGGAGACCACAGAATTTTCCGCCCTGGTCAGGTCACGGATATCGCCAGTGAGCCGAAAGATCCTGCACTCGCCTGAATTCGTCACAAATAGATGAAGGATTAGTCGCGCCATAGGTGCTAATTGTCCAACATTTCCCATTGCGAAACTCTCGAGGGCTGGAAAATCCCAACGACTCGTGGTTTAGTGCTGTTTTGAAATTCAATGTCGGAGAGAAAATGATCAGTTCAGGCCCACTGGAAGATAGACTAGCGATTCGGGAATTAGTTGATTCCTACAACGACGCCGTCATGCGAAAAGACGGCGATGCCTGGGCAGATAATTGGCGCGATGACGCTACCTGGGAATTGCCCGGCGCAGGGCCGATCACTGGTAAGGAGAACTTCTTTCCCATGTGGCAGCAAGCCATGAGCGCTTTTGGGTTTGTGGGTTTCTTCGCCTCGGCCGGACCGATGACCATTGATGGCAATACGGCCCACGCGACCTGGTACCAGCAGGAATTCCTGCACCAGACAGATGGTGTAAAAAGAAATGTCACCGGTCAGTACGAAGATGACTACATCAAAGTTGATGGCCGGTGGTATTTTCAGAAGCGTGTCTACGTTGTACTAAATGCTGAGGAGATCAGCGGATAGCTTGAACCCGCCTCACGAACCCGGCGTAGTTGTTAAAGAATCCCGCCAGCTTTTTCATCTGGCCTTGCCGCTCATGGGCGCCCAATTGGCTCAGATGGGAATGGGGGTGGCCGACACTATTATGGCAGGCCGATATTCATCTGCCGACCTCGCGGGTGTCGCACTTGGGACGAGTATTCTCTGGCCCAGCATGATGTTGGTGTTCGGCGTCGTACAAGCCGTAACACCCACTGTCTCTCAGCTAAATGGCGCCAGGGCCTATGCCGATATCGGCGCCATTGTCAGGCAGGGACTATGGCTTGCTCTGGCAGCAAGCCTGATCGTCATTGCCATCCTTAACAATGTCGAGCCTGTTTATACACTGATGAACGTCGACCCTATTGCGGTCGCAATATCAGTGCCCTATTTGCAAATGTGCTCTTTCGGTATGCCTGCACTGCTGTGTTTTTTCTGCCTCAGGTTTCTGGCCGATGGCACAGGCTATACACGCCCCGCCATGTATATCGCCATCACAGCACTCCTACTCAAGATTCCGCTCAACTATGTACTTATCTATGGCAAATTTGGCCTGCCTGAAATGGGTGGCGTTGGTTGCGGGGGGGCCCAGGCTATCGTCATGTGGTTTCAGCTGATCCTGGTTCTGATTGTGGTTACACGGAAACGGTTCGACTACACAGGCTGGCGTTCAACATTCTCTTGGCCGGACTGGAAAATCATCAAGTCACTGCTTGTTATCGGTATACCCATCGGTACCACCATGTTTGCGGAAATGGGCCTGTTTTCCTTCACAACCCTGTTGCTGGGTCAATTCGGCGCCGCCGTTGTCGCCGCGCATAATATCGCGATGAACCTTAATGCCGTATTCTTTATGCCGCCTATGGCACTCGGCATGGCAGCAACCATTAGAATAGGGTTTAGGATTGGCGCGAGCGAAATAACCGGCGCCAGAACAACCGCATTAATCGCGATTCTTGCCACAGCGGTTGTCGCCATCAGTGGCTCGATTCTTATTTACCTGTTCAAGGAAGTACTGGTCAGTCTTTATACAACCGAACAGGCCGTCATGAGCCTGTCGATTACGCTGTTGCTGTTTGTCGTGTTCTTCCTGTTTTTTGACGCCACCCAGTCTGTCTGCATTGGCGCACTCCGAGGTTACAAAGATACGAAAGTGCCTATGTGGCTGGCGATATTTAGCTACTGGGGGATAGGCTTGCCGACACAAATCCTGCTTGGTTTTGGGTACATTGGCGAACCCATGGGCGTCTATGGTTTCTGGCTTGGACTAGCTGCCGGGGTTGGCACAGCCGCCATCCTGTTAGGGACCCGCCTCTGGTATGTTAGCGGAAACCTCGAGCTAATTAGGCGGTTAGCATTCCAGTCAAACCGGCAGAGTGCCCCAGGGCGCTAGCTGGATCTGAAATTTTTCACTGGTGCGTCTGACCGTGAACGGCCCGTCCACGCCAGCATTCTCAAAACCCAACACCTCTGTGCAAAAAGCGACACTTTTATCGAGTTCGTTTACCTTAAGAAGAATGTGATCAAGTTCCACCGTGGCTATCTATCTACTTGAGAATATCTTGACCTGCATCATTCGCTCACTGGATTGTAGTGAGGCCCGTCAACGCTCAGCATTACCCCCGGCAACAACCTCTGGAGCGCATAGTAATCGCTTGCTACAGCGACGCTGCTCTGCGAACACTTTCAACTGTGAAAAAACATTGACCCTGTCTGTTAGATATCGTTTCTGTACCCTGCCGAGTCAAACCCGCCTTAGCCAAAAGCACCCGATCGCTTCAGGTCGTCCACTTCTGAATCACTGTAGCCCAGAGATAACGCTACTTCCCTATTGTGTTCGCCGAGTGCAGGGGCAGCAAAATTAACACTACCTGGTTCATTCTGAAACTTGATTGGAATCCCAATGTGCTCATTACCCTCACTGTCTTCGACAATCATTTCCCGAAACCGGGTCTGTGGATCATCCATCCCCTGGCGTAAATCGTTAACCGGTGCAAAGGCTGCGTCTACATCATCGAACCACTTCACCCAGTAGGACTGATTCTGAAGACCAAACTGTTCCCGAAAAAATTTACGGACCGGCTCCTGATTATTGCCAGGTGGTGGTTCACACAATGGGATCAGGTCTTCCCTTCCAAATTTTTTCAGGACAGATTCCGCAAAGTGGATTTCTGATGCGCCCAGAACAACAAATTTTTTGTCCTTCGTTTCATAAATGTTGTACATCGCATAACCACCCCAAATCCTTTCATCTTTAATAACGGGTGGTTTTTTGTCCGCGAAAACACTGCCCATTGAGTTGGGCAGACAGGCTATCAGCGAATCCATCATGGCAAGGTCAACGTAGTCGCCCTCACCGGTATCTTTCTTACGCAGCAGCGCCATCAGGACCGCAGACAGGCCAATAGTCGCAGCTAGCATGTCTGCCGCCGGTAGCGCCGGAATTGCCGGTTTACCATCGAAACCCAGATTCGTACTTAGCACACCAGCATAGGCCTCTGTTGCCAGGTCATGTGCCGGTTTCTTGACATAGGGACCCGTCTGCCCGAAGGCAGAAAGTGAAGCGTAAACAACGCCTGGGTTAATGGCCTTGATCTGTTCATAGCTCATCCCCAGCCTCTCCACCACGCCCGGACGAAATGCCTCGATCACAACATCCGCTGAAGCCGCGAGCTTTAGCGCCAGCGCCTTACCCTCGGCATTCTTCAGGTCAAGCTGAACGCTTCGCTTGCCCCTGTGGGTGTTCGAAAAATAGACGGATACACCGTTTCGTGTCTGCCCGATCGAACGATTCGGCTCACCGGCACCCCGCGGCTCCAGCTTGACCACATCCGCGCCATGATCAGCCATCATCTGCGTAAGAAGTGGCCCTGGCAGGAACAACGACAGGTCCAGGACCCTAATACCTTCTAGTTTCATTTCTAATTCCTTAAAACAGCTGCATTTGCAGGCAATTGAACTTGTTACACGGGTTCTTTTTGCCCTTCTAGGTCATGTTCCCCTAGATGTGCTCGAAGATCCAAACCTACTTTCAATGCCATCATTGAGACCACAAAAAGTAGTTTATTATCCATCGCCATGACAAGTAAACTTCCCAACATGATCGTTATGTGCATGACAACAATCCTGCGATATGGCGCATTTAGCTGTTCCGACAAACTCGTTGTCTCGTACTCCTTTTCACCCAAAAAGTTAAAGAAGAAGGAAACCCCGTGACTGATCAATAGTGCAATCAACGCTGGAGATAGTAATAGTAGGTGATCAAGAATGCCGCTCGCTGACACAGAAACGTCACTACTAGATATCACCAGTGCATAAATGAAGAACAGGTGGCCTGCCATAAAACCGCTGTAATGAACCAGGAAAAATGGCCCCAACAACAAGATCTTCCAACGCCCAATCACCCACATTCGAGCCAGGTTGTAGATTCCTATCACCGCGCTTTCCGCCCAATAGAGCAACAACACATCCTCTATAGTCCAGGCAAAAAACAAAACACCACCCACAGGAGCCAGGTTAGCGGCAATCAGTGCAACTGATGAAACTGAACTATGTACTACTCGTGTTTTATGCAGGCGTGACATTGGATAATAGTCTATCGCTGAATTCACTATACGGCTTGCATGAGATTACGGTACATAGCTGGGCCATCACCGCATAGATCAGGAACGAATAAGCCTTCCTGGCCTTGCACCGGTATCTTCGTCATGACGACGAGTGATGACGCCATCAATCAAGGTGGCAATATACCCCCTGGCGCCCTGCATCAACCGTCCACCACCAGACGGCAGGTCATTGTGGATGGCCAGTTCACCAAGCCCAAGGTTGTTATAGTCGATAACATTGATATCCGCTCGCATTCCGGGCGCAATCAAACCGCGGTCGTGAAAACCAAACAATTCCGCATTTCGGCGAGTTGCGCGGTGAATAACATGCGCGAGCGGTAGCGTCTGCCCACGGACGCGATCCCGAGTCCAGTAACTCAATTGGTAGGTCGGGTTTACAGCATCAAAGATCAGCGAAACGTGTGCCCCAGCATCTGATAAGCCAGTGACCGTCTCACTATCCAGTTGCATCTCCCTTACTGCATCCAGATTGAATTCTGAATAGTTCGTAAAAAACAGAATTGCCATTCGGCCAGGTTCAGCCACAAGGTAATCATACAGAACTGACTCTGGGGACAGGTTGGACTCAGCCGCCAGTGAGGCAATGCTTTCGTCCTGCGACGGTTCGTATGTACTGTCACTTCGCAATGGGAACAGGTTATCGAACGTCGGTTCGATGTGGGCTATACCAAACTCCATTGAGCCCACCGGCACCCCATCTATTTCGTTAGTTTCCGTAAAAATCGCCTGCTTAACTTCAGGCTTCCTGAGTTCAGCGAGGAGTTCGCCAAGCGGCAGGTCACGTAACTTCCGAAAAGTCGGTTTCAACATCCACAGGTGGTAAGTTTGCATACCGAACACCAGTCCGGTGGGTCTGCTGCCAACCTGTGGATAGACATTCGCCCCCTTTCGGTTGGCTTGCTTAACCTGGGTAATCGCTTCACGCCACTTATCTGCCCAGTCATCGATCTGGAACAGCGTAAAAGTTGCTGGCCTGCCACTTTCGCGGCTGACATTTGCAATCAGATCTATCTCTTGCTCAAGCGACGCATGCTCCCTAAAACCTTCACGACAGGGGCCGAGCGTACTTGAAGGAATAATCTGGAACACGCCCTTGCCTGCTCGCTTAAGCGCCTGAGCAATCACCATCACTTCGGCATCATTGGCGAAAGTACCCGGCACCGGTTCACCCTGAATCGAACGGTGCCCAAGGATTCTGGACGTTGAAAACCCGACAGCCCCCGCTTTTAGCGCCTCCTCTACGATTCGGCCCATCTCTGCCAGATCACTTTCGGTCGCCGCCTGGTTGGTGCGGCCCCGATCACCCATGACATAGTTACGAACAGCACCGTGCGGTACCAGTGAACTAATATTAATGGCATATTCGCGTCCAGACAGAAAGTCCAGATATTCAGGGTAAGTTTCCCATGAACCCCAGGGCATTCCTTCATAGAGCGCAGTACCCGGAATATCCTCTACACCTTCCATCAGGTCGATCAAGTCTTTTTCAGCACCGCGTGCAACCGGTGCGAATCCAACACCACAATTTCCCATCACAATGGTACCAACACCATGGCTGGCAGAAGGATTCATCTCGTCATCCCAGGTAACCTGGCCATCATAGTGAGTATGGATATCGACCCAGGCGGGTGTAACGATCGCACCCTGCGCATCGATGGTCTGCGCTGCAACACCGACTTCACCCACCTCAACTATCCTTCCGTTTTTTATAGCGATGTCAGCCTGGACCGGCTCGGTGCCGGAACCATCAAAAACCTGGCCACCGGTAATAATCATGTCATGCATTGTATTCTCGACAAGTTGGATTCTCGATAAGTTGTATTCGCGGTGAATTGTATTCTAGCTGCACATTTGTGCTGCCAATCGTCGGGTTACGTTATCAGAACTATCCTAGGAAAACCGCAATCTGCCCGCATTGAATACCACCGTGACAGAGGACAGCGCCATCGCCAGACCTGCGAACGCTGGATTGATCAGCAGCCCAAGAAAGGGATATAGCAAACCCGCCGCGACAGGAATCAGAAGGATGTTGTATCCAAAGGCAGCAATCAGATTCTGGCGAACATTGGCGAGCACTTTGCGTGAAAGCCGGATCATCTCGTCGATGCCCTGCAGGGAACCGTTCCTTAGCGTCACATCGGCACTTTCCAGAGCGACATCGGAACCCAACCCCATGGCAAAACCAACATCCGCCGCTGACAATGCGGCGGCGTCATTAATCCCGTCACCAACCATCGCCACTTTATGCCCGGCCGCCTGAAATGCCTGTATCACTAACAGTTTCTCCTCAGGGGACACTTCTGCGTGGATTTCAGTAATGCCGACCTGCTCTGCTACCAATTCTGCGACCGCGCTACGATCTCCCGTGAGCATTACCGGAGTGACTCCCAGAGCAAGCAAAGACTGGATAATTTCCCTAGCGCCTTCCCTGACTTTATCGATAAGTACAATATGGCCGACGTAAGCTGAGTCCACCGCTAATGCGACTACGGTTCCAATCCGGTCGACCTCTGGCACGCCTGAAACTTTTCGCTGTCTCAGAAAATTCAAACTCCCGAGCACTACCTCGTCTCCAAGAAATTCTGCTACAACACCACCACCCGGGTATTCGGTGATTGAAGACACTTCTGCGGGGGTGGTTTCACGGCCGAGACAAACGCTCACTATCGATTTGGCAATGGGGTGGGCCGACTGCTGCTCAAGGCCCAACACGATAGAGAGCGCTTGGTCATTCAAGCCATCAATAGCGTTCACCTCGGGCTCACCCATAGTGAGCGTACCCGTCTTGTCCAGCACGACAATATCCAGCGTCGATGCTATCTGCAGAACTTCACCGTTTTTAATTAGAAGACCGTTGGTCGCCGCCCTCCCGATTCCAACCATGATCGACATTGGAACAGCCAGACCGAGCGCACAGGGACACGCAATAATCAGCACACTCATCGCCGTCACAAACGCAAAGGACAACTGAGGTTCTGGCCCTATTAGAAGCCAGGTCATGAACGTCAAACTAGCAATCAGAATAATCACCGGCACAAAAACAGCAGTGATCTGGTCGACTAATCGGGCAACCGGAGGCTTGGAATTTTGCGCTTCATTGACCAGTCGCCTGATGGCCGCAAGCCGCGTCTTCTCACCCACACTCGCCGCTTCAACCAGCAGTGAACCATCGATATTCAGTGTACCCGCTGATACCCCGCTCCCTCTTGCCAGAGGAATCGCCAGTGACTCACCGGTGAGCAGGGATTCGTCTGCAGAACTCCTGCCGTCAACGACAGTGCCATCGACCGGGAAATTTTCTCCCGGGCGGATTCTAAGCTGCTGTCCCGGCTCTACATCAGCGACAGGCACCAGGCGCTCTTCATCACTATCAATTAAAGTGACGAACCGAGGTGTCAGGTCGTATAACTTCTGTATTGCGAGGGACGCCCTGGTACGAGCATTCATCTCCAGCGCTTTACCCAGGTTGACGAAGCCAATAACGAACAAGGCTGCCTCAAAGAACTGGTGCCGGCTGCCTATTGGTAATAGTTCAGGGTAAAGAATAACCACCATCGAATAGATCCAGGCTGA
>JABGVY010000528.1 GCA_018645845.1 Gammaproteobacteria bacterium
ACCCGTGCGGGTTCATGACAACGATCCTGAGAATCTTGCCCGTGGCATAAAGGTGATCGAGGGCAACTACGCGCGGACTGTCTCCAAGGGAAGGCTGACCCAGGAAGAAATGGATAAGCGGATGTCCCTGATTATTCCTACTGAAAATTTTGATGACCTGGGTGACGGAGATATCGTTGTTGAGGCTGTTTATGAAAACCTCGACCTTAAGAAAGAAATATTCGCGCGGCTAGACAAGGTGATGAAGCAGGGCGCTCTGCTCGCAACAAACACTTCAGGCCTCGATGTAGATGCCATTGCGGGGATGACGGACAGACCCGAATTTGTATGCGGAATGCATTTCTTTAGCCCCGCAAACGTCATGCGACTTCTGGAAGTTGTTCGTGGAAAGGATTCATCACCGGTAGTGCTTGGTACGGCCATGGCACTTGGAAAGCGGCTGGGAAAAGTCTCAGTGATGGCAGGGAACTGCCCCGGTTTCATCGGTAACAGGATGCTGGGCGGATATACGCGTCAGGCAGCTATGATGATTCTGGAAGGTGCAACTCCGGCACAGGTGGACAAGGTGATCTTCGACTTTGGCCTGGCCATGGGCCCATTTACAATGAACGATATGGTCGGCCTTGATCTGGGATGGCGCGCTCGAAAAATGATGGGCGGCTCCAACGAAGTGACCGCCAGAATTCCTGATGAACTCTGCGAATTGGGCCGCTACGGGCAGAAAAACGGCAAAGGCTACTACCAGTATGCAGAAGGCGACCGAACACCGCGTCCTGACCCTGAAGCAGATGCAGTCATCGCGAAAGTAGCAGAAGACCTGGGGTATGCCCGTCGAGACTTTTCTGACGACGAGATCTTGAAGCGCTGTATGTACCCTCTGGTGAACATAGGGGCAAAGTTACTGGAAGAAGGCCATGCCCTGCGAGCGGGTGACATCGATACTGTCTACGTCAACGGATATGGATTTCCAACTTATGTGGGTGGCCCGATGTGGTTCGCCGATAGCCAGGGGCTGGATAATGTGCTGGCGGATATGGAACGGTTTTTCCAGGAAACCGGCGATGAAGTCTGGAAACCGTCTGACCTGCTTAAGAAGTTGGTGGGCGAAGGTAAGAACTTTGCCTCTCTGGATGGTTAATCTTGACATGTGATTAGCTGGATTGCAGAACCCGGTTTCCGGATCGGGGTTTGTGTCAGGTAGTGGTGTTTCTCACTACATTGTCGCGATTTTAGTTATCCACCTTTCACGGTGCTCGCGAAAGTTAACATTAATACTATAAATATCAATGGCCTATGAGAATTCGGGCAGCTGGCACGAATTCTGCATTCCTATGGCCAAGTAAACAGATGAGATAAGAACAATGGTAAGTGGCGCAGAAAAACTCTTTTACCTGACGCTGGGGATTATATTCCTGGTGCTGGGAGTCGTGGGTTTGATAGTACCAATTCTTCCGGGTGTCCTCTTTTTGGCGGGGGCCCTTTACATGTTGGGTCGCGGTTCATCCAGAGTAAAGCAACTCGCGGATGAAAACCCGAGCTTGCGTAGCTTCCAGGCTCGCATGGATCAGGTAAGTGCAGCGACGGTGGTCGAGCAACTTCAGGTGACTTTTCTAATGATTGTTCAGGGTACGGCAGTCGGTGTGAGGAAAATCAGTGTCGGAGTGAAGAAGCTGTTGTCCTGAAATCGAAAAGAAGTCGAGCTAACAAAAGGCGAGGTCGGATGAGCTCGCCTTTTTTTGTCAGTATGCAATCGCTCTATAATATTGATGATTGGTGTGGAACTGTTGGACGTGAGAAAATCTGATAATAAGGAAATTTGCCAACTCGCGATGTGAGTTTGGTGGCAATCAAAGCGAATAGGAGTTCAACCCATGATCACGCGCAACGAATACTTCAATGGTAATGTTCAGTCTCTGGCTTTGCAGGGCCATGACAAGCCAGTCACCGTAGGCGTGATGGCAAAGGGCGAATATGAATTTGGCACAGATGCGCCGGAACTGATGCGGGTAGTGGTGGGCGAATTGAACGCCAAGTTACCTGGGAACAGCGATTGGCAATCATTTAAAGCGGGTGATGAGTTTCATGTGCCCGGTGACAGTAAGTTCCAGCTACAGGTTCCTGTTGATAGCGCCTACCTGTGCTTTTATGGTTGAGTTTAAGTCAAAGCTTTCGATATAACGCTTATGGGGATCATACGTTTAATTTAACACCTTTCAATTCTAGATAAGGAGAATACACATGGCCGAAGCCTTTATGGCATACCCGGAACTGCGACACCCGTTCCAAGAAACGCCGATACATCCAAACGGCAGTGTCACGGTACTGTATCAGGGTAGGACTATTACCCTTTCTGAAACAGGCGGCGGTGACAATTTATTGATTAAGCCCGAAGACCTTGGTCGCATCAACGGGTTTGAGCTGAAACCAGACGGCGCCTGTTACGCAGATATGTGTATTCCGCTGAATGACGAGCTGTTATCGACAACTGAGGGTGAGCAGTGGTTTGATTTGACAGCGTTTGCTGACCTGCTGGAGCAGCCCTGGGTGGTTGATCGTGAAGCTGGTGTTTGGAGTTTTGCCGAGATACCTGCGAAACGAAAAAACATGATGGTCGATGCGATGGCGCCAGAGTTCGAAGTCACGGACCGGAAAGGCAATGTCGTCAGGATGGCAGACCTTAAAGGTAAAAAAGCGTTGATCGTGACCTGGTCATCGTGGTGAGGATGCTTTCTTGATGTGCCCGTGTGGCAACAAGTCTACGAAGAAATTAACGATCCCAATTTTGTCATTATCTGTGCGGCCGAGGACGTCGGCGGTGAAGCTGCAGCCGGGCCAATTTTTGATGCGGCCAATCCAACCTATATCCAGGTCGTGGATGTAGACCACATTATCAGCAGTGCGTTTAATTTTGTGAACGTACCTTCATCTGCCTGGGTCGATGAAAACGGCAAGATTGTTCGGATTGACGAGGGCACCTACTCCAAGACCCACGCAATAGGAGAAGGTGAGCAGGCTATTACTTTTGGCAACGATGTTTACACGCCAGCCTTGAAGGACTGGGTAACGAAAGGTGCCGATAGCGAGTTTGTTCAGTCCGCTGAGGCGGTGACTGGTAATATTCGGGGTCACAGTTTTGATCAACTGAAAGCTGACGCAGCTTTTCGTCTTGGAAACCTGTTTAGAGCACACGGGCAAAAAGAAAAGGCCGAAGTCTATTGGCAGATAGCCCGGGAGTTGAATCCTGATAGCGTTAACTTTATTCGCCAGAATCTGACCCTGACAGAAGAGGGATCTGCCGGTGAAACCTTTATGCAGTTAATGGGGGACTACGTCAGCGAGGGCAGGGAGTATTACCGCCCGTTAGATCTCTAGGCGGAGTTGCTCCGTGGTCAAGGTTAAGCGGTGTTAGTGACGCGCAAGTGATTGTCGTTAACACCGCGAGGTCTGAATTTCCCGCAAGCTGTCCGCGTTAATCACCGGCAGCACTTCTGCGTTGGTGATCGCCTTGTGCAGGAACGGAAGGCGGTCATTACCCCAAAAAAATTCATTGCCTTCAGCCTGTTCGATCACAAAGAAGGGAACCCCGAAGACACCGTCTGCTTCGCCCTGTCGAATCATTGCTTTATGAATATCATCAAAGCGACCGGAGGTGTGTGCATTGACGGTTTCTGCAACGTCCAGACCTAGTTCGTCGGCGATTTCGCCAAGGACCGCCGGGTCCATGACATTTTTACTGCCTTTCCTATCAAAATTGAAACGCCGTGAAAAAACCGCATCAGCAAATGCCCAGCCTTTGCCTTTATCCTGCGCGTGAAGAAACGCTAAATGAGTAATCCTCCACGGTTCTTCAGGCATTTTCAGCCCCGCTTTCTCTTTGCTGTAATCCATGCCTGCGGGCAGTTTAAATTGTTCAGCTATTGCCTTAAATTGTGCAGAGGGCAGGCCAGCTTCCTCGGCTTGCCGTGCGGCGTCTGAAAAAATATATGCCATCTTAAACAGGCTATCCGTTGGATTGTCCATATGGCCGCCAAAGATATTCTCTGGCCATAGAGGGATAAGTTCGAACTTTACGTCCTTGAACAGCGGTGAGCGTCGCAGTCGATAGAATGCGATGGCTGAGAAAGGCGAACGGAAAGAGAAATAGAACCTGACTGCTGATGCCTTTGACATGTGCATTCCTACCGTAGACCGAAATCGAATTTGGCGCCTTCGTTATAGACACGAAGAATACGTCTGGCGGTGTTCATAACATGGACCTCGTCAGCGCCATCGTAAATTCGAGCATATCGGGCATGCCGGTACATGCGCTCAAGTGGCGTATCTTCCGTTACGCCCAGGGCGCCGTGAACCTGTATCGCGCGGTCAATGGAGTTGTGTAGCATCTTGGCGCCAAACACCTTGATTAAACCGATCTCTATCCTGGCTTCGTCGCCCTGATCTATTTTTTGTGCAGCATGCAGGGTGAGAAGCCTTGATGCCTGAATTTCAGCGGCAGTGTCGAAAATGAATTTTTGTATCTGCTGGTGTTCGCCAAGGTTTTTGCCAAAGGCAACACGGTTGTTTGCACGGTCGCACATAAGATCGAATGCCCGCTGTGCCTGGCCAAGCCACCGCATGCAATGGAAAATTCTTCCTGGGCCAAGTCTGTCCTGGGCTATCTTGAATCCCTGGCCACGTGGACCCAACAGGTTTTCTTTCGGTACACGGACATTGTCATAGACGACTTCATAGTGACCATCAGCCTGGCCCATGACTTTCACGTCTCGAATAATGTTATATCCCGCCGTGTCGGTGGGCACCACTAACATCGAAAAAGCAGAGTGGTCAGGGGCGTCAAATTCGGTTCGAACCATCGCGGTAGTATAGGCAGCGTTGCCCGCCCCAGAGGTGAACCATTTGCGGCCATTGATCACCCATTCATCGCCCTCAAGTTCTGCGCTGGTCTGAAGTTGGGTTGGGTCGGAACTTGCAACGGCGGGCTCGGTCATGCCAAAACTTGGAAACACTTCACCCGCAACCAGGGGCTCCAGGTATTTGTTGCGCCACTTATCGTTAGCGTAGCGGTGCAACATGATCGAGTCCTGCAGCGAATGCGTGCCAAGGGCAACGGTGGCGATTTCTGAACGACCGACGACCTCATTGACAAAAACGTAGTCCATGAAGGGCAAGCCGCCACCGCCGATTTCTTCGGGGTGACCCAGAGCCCATAAACCCTCGTCTTTCGCTTTTTGCATGAGGCCTTTCATGAGGTCTCCGCGTCGACTGCTGACCTTGTCCGCAAGGAGTTCTGCTTCGACCGGATAAACCTCTTGTTCAATAAAGTTCAGGACTTTTTGGCGGATGGGTTCTACGTGTTCGGGGATGGATAGGCTCAGCATAATAATGTCCTTTTTGGGAGGTTTTTATGAGAATGGAAAGCCACAATATCATCAAATCGGGAGTTTGGTATGCTACAGGATTAAGTCAGGCTGGAATGATCAAATGAAGTTGTCGGTAGAGTTTCCCTCGGTGAGCTACAGATGGGGCCCAGAGGGCATCATCAAGTTGGCTCAGGCAGTTGAGCAAATAGGCGTTGATCAACTGGATATGTTTGACCATGTGGTGATGGGTCATCCCACTGACACACGTGCAGCGCCCATGTACCCGCCGCAGATGCCGATAATGGAAGCAATCGTTATGTTGTCGTTTATTGCCGCGGCAACTGATCGTATTGGTCTTGGTACCGAGGTTCTGGTGTTGCCTCAGCGCAATCCTACTCTAACGGCAAAACAGGTCAGCACGTTGGACACACTGTCAGGTGGCCGGGTCAGGCTAGGTGTGGGCGTTGGCTGGCAGGAATCGGAATACGAAGCCCTTGGGGAGAAGTTCGGAAATCGCGGTCGACGTATGGATGAAGCGATCAATTTGCTTCGACAATACTGGTCTGAAGAAAGTGTTACTGCGAGCAGTGATTTCTACCAGTTTGAGGCTATTGCGATGGAACCGAAACCGCCCCAGGGTGGGGCTTTACCCATCTGGATTGGCGGGTCTGCAGAGGCCGCGATGAAAAGGACTGGTGAACTGGGTGATGGCTGGCTGGCGATCTCTCAGATGCGTGATGAACAGGTTGTTGCGTCAAAATCGAAGATTCTGGAATATGCAGCAGCAGCCGGTCGGGACGCCAGTAGCATTGGATTTCAGATGATGCTGGACACTCCGCCACGTGACGATGCGGGTAAGGGTTTTTATGCAGACAAGGAAAGGATCTTCGCCGCAGCAGAACGAATTCAGGGCTTTGGTTTTGAGTGGATGGCCATCAACATGACCGCTATCTTTCAGGCTGGCGCCCGGTCCGTAGAAGAGCTTGTTGATCAGGTTGCCGATGTACACGATGCACTACACCAACGATTCGATTAAGGAGTAACAATTGCCAACGCATCCCTTTGCCAGACCCAGGGGCAGAATTGAGGTTATTGAGGTGCATTCTGAAGCGCTCAAGAACAACCTGTTGGGAGACCCAACAGACCGTAGCGTCGCGGTATATCTGCCGGAAGGTTATGACCAAACGACGGACGACTACCCCCTGATGGTCGATATTGTCGGGTTCACTGGTAGCGGTTTTGGGCATGTCGGATGGAAAGCATTTCAGGAAAACGTCCCACAACAAGTGGACAGGCTGATTGCCAGTGGTGCGATGGGCCCGGTTATCGTGGCTTTCCCCGACTGTTTTACAACCCTTGGCGGCAATCAGTACATTAACTCAGCAGCAATGGGTAACTGGGAGGACTTCCTGTGTGACGAAATGGTACCGGTGCTAGAGAGCCGTTTTAGAATCAGGCAAGGCCGTGACCATCGGGCTATCTTCGGGAAATCCTCGGGTGGTTATGGATCATTGGTTCATGGACTGCGTCGTGCAGACACCTGGGCGGGGATCGCCTGTCATTCCGGAGACATGGACTTTGAGCTGTGTTACAGGGGTGATTTCCCCGGGGTGCTTCGCGCACTGTCAAACTATGGCCATAACATTCGCGCCTACATTGAAAAAATTCACAGTGCCAAGAAGGTACACGGCTCAGAGTTTCATCACCTGATGATGCTTGCGATGGCTGCCAGTTATGATCCAGATCCTGACTCGCCTTATGGCGTTCGACTGCCCGTGACGACCGATACTTGCGAAATGATTGAGGAGCGCTGGGCTAACTGGTTAGCATGGGACCCTGTCCGGATGATTGATCAGCCGAGGGCCCAACAGCACCTGAAAAGCCTGAAAGGGTTATTTATAGATTGTGGCTCAAAGGACCAGTACAACCTGGTATATGGTGCAAGGCAATTTACGAGAAAGCTCGAGCAATTGGGCATCGACCATCGGTATGAAGAATTTCCGGATAATCATTCGACGATTGATTATCGTATGGATATTTCTTTGCCCTATTTATATGAAGCTATTCAATAACAAAAAATGGTCAGGAGAAACCGTATGAAAAATCCATTGAATATTTTACCGGTTGCGTTTTTGTCACTGTTTTTCTCGCTCGGTGTCGTTGCGCATGATGGTGCTCCCTTGCCGAAAACCCGGGACCTTGATGCGCTCATGATGGAGTTTGAATGGGACGTCAATATGGATATCGAAACCCAAAAAGTTACCGATGATCTTTATGTGTTATTTGGCCTGGGTGGCAATATTGGGGTTAATATTGGTGAAGATGGTGTGTTCATTGTCGACGATCAGTTCCCTGTTGTAATGCCGCGAATCAGAAAGGCGATAGGGGAACTGGGGGGGGATGATATCGACTTCGCTGTAACCACGCACTGGCACTTCGATCACGCAGAAGGCAATGTGGCACTCGGTCCAGCAGGCACTTGGCTGATCGCCCATGAAAATTCCCGTGAAATGATGAAAACTGATCATGTGATCAATTTGGTGGTGACGGCGTACGAGCAGGAAGCATACCCCGAGAGTGCTTGGCCAGACATAACATTTGATGACGATATGCAGTTCCACCTAAATGGCCAGACTATTGAACTGATGCACTTTGGCCCTGCCCATACGACAGGGGATACAGCGGTGATTTTCCGAGGTTCTAATGCAGTTCACTTAGGTGATGTGTTCAACAATTCGGGTTATCCATTCATCGACGCTGGCAATGGCGGAGACCTGGATGGGCTTATCCGGTTCTGTGAAAAAACGCTGTCAAATATAGACAAAGATACCGTGGTTATCCCAGGGCATGGACCGATTGCTGACTATAATACGCTCTCAGCCTATGTTGACATGCTGTCTACCGTTCGAGATCGGATGGTGGTTTTAATAGATGGAGGGAAGTCGTTGGAAGAGGTTTACGCAGCGCAACCGACAGCTGATTTCGATGCAACGTTTGGAGATAACACTGGGTTTATTAATCGTGCGTATATGAGCCTCACTCATAAGCGCACTCACTGAGAATAGGCATTACACAGGACCTTTGTCGGCGCACAGCGTAGGTGGTGCGTGTTGCTTCAAATGCGCGTCAGAACGGTCTGGGCGCGTCCGGGTCCGGTGGCGTCCAAGCACGCTAGTGCGATGTTCATCATCTGCTTTTCAGCAATGATATCTGCCACCAACGTTCTAACGTTCGCGCCGCGCCTGGGTTTTGATTTCTGATGAGACACTATCATCATGCAGTTCCGTAACGAGGTGCCGCTTCCCGAATACCGTCCAAAGGGCTGATGACAGGTTTTTGTAATTGCTTAACAACGTGCGTGTAAATTTCCGTTGTCTTAACATTGGCATGACCAAGATATTCCTGAATGGTGCGAAGGTCATAGCCATTTTCTAATAGGCGTGTGGCGAAGCTGTGCCGAAACGTATGACTGCTGGCATGTTTATGGATGTTCGCATGGTAGATGGCACGTTTGATTTGGCGCTGAACGGTTTGGGTGTACAGATGATGCCGACGCATTTCACCGGAGCGCGGGTCTACAGAAATATTGGGCGCAGAGAAAACATACTTCCAGGCCAGCAAGCGCGAAGCTGTTGGATATTTTTTGGCTAATGCATCAGGCATATAGACTGCCCCGACACCTGCTAGTAAATCCTCTTTGTGGCGTAAACGCGATAATGCTATCTGGTTTTGCAACTGAACCTTTAAGCTTGTCGGTAAAATAGTGACGCGATCTTTTCGCCCCTTACCTTGTCGTACTTGGATTTGCTGCATACCAAAATCAATATCTTTGATTCGCAATTCCATACACTCCGAAATCCGCAAGCCTGTGCCGTATAACAATTGGCTGATCAGTTTGTAGACACCGCTTAAGTTTTGGATTACGCGCAATGCTTCATCATGGGTGAATACCACAGGAACCCTCGCCGCATAGCGAGATTTTTGAAACTGCACATTTACTTCGCGTTTCAAAAAACTTCGGTACATAAAAACGATCGCATTAAGAGCAACTTTCTGTGTGTTAATTGAACAGTGGCGGGTCACTGCGAGATGGCTCAAGAATGCAGAGATATCGTTATCTTGCAGTGAAAGTGGATGTTGATGATGGCTAAAACGAATGAACCTAACGACCCAACCAACGTACGTTTTCTCTGTCGCGTAGCTCATATTCTTCCCACGTATGTGCGCACGCAATCTGTCAATAAAGCGCTCTGGGTTTGCAGGAATAGGATTGGGTATGTTGTTGATGTTTTTAGGCTATCATTTTAATACTGTATATATATACAGTATTATTTGTCCGGCCGAATTTCAAGCGAATCATTCGTTTTTCACCGGACGATGCCTCTTTTCTTCGGTGAAATTTTGAGAAAATCCGTGTATCTACCTAATTCATATAGTGAAAAACAAAAACGCTCTACTTTAAGTTAAGGTTGATATAGGGCGTGGTGAAAAAAGGCGCTTGGTACAAAACTGACTAGAAACTTTGGTATCAAGGTGTTATAAATTTTTGAATTAGAAGCGAAAGTCAGGATATCCAAGAATGACTCTAGATTTGATATGCGGCAAAGTGGTTCGTACCCATTGCAGTAGAATAAGTTGTTATACGCCAAATCAACTACCGTGCCATGGGTGAGCTAATAGCTATCTCGGTTAACGACCGTGACATGGATTCTTACCTAGTAAGTCCTGCATCTGAGGTTGTTGGCGGCATATTGGTATGCATGCATGGACCAGGATTGGATGAGTTCATACGTGACATTTGCAAGCGTTTGGCCTCAGAGGGTTATCTTGTTATTGCTCCTAACTTTTACCATCGTCAAGGCGACAATTTAGAAGAGCCCTGGACCAAGGTAGATGATTCAGAAGCGATCGCTGATATGCGAGCGGCAATCGACTTCCTTGTATCCGAGAATGTCACTATGTTGGGAGTTGTAGGATTCTGCATGGGAGGAAGGCTAGGGTTTCTGCAGCTCGCCAATGATGATCGCCTTTGTACCGGGGTGATATTTCATGGGGGAAACATCATGGTGTCTCGTGGGTCTATACCTTCGCCATTTGATCAATCGGAATCGATAGGCGCGTCAATTCTTGGCATCTTTGGCGGGAAAGATACCAATCCGAGTCCAGGGGATCGCGACGTGATCAGGAGTCGACTTTCCGCCCTTAAGATACCCTTTCATTTTGAGACGTATGTCGGCGCAGGGCATGCATTTCTCAATTTTACGAGACCATCAATGTATCACGAGAAACAAGCGAAATCAGCTTGGACTCTCTGTGTAAACTGGTTGCGAGAGGAAATGGGTAGTGGCGTATAACATGCAGTTGAAGCCGCCCACTTCGTGGACTCGGACGAAGCGCCTCCACACAAAATGTGAATCACATTTTGCGCTCCGGCGTCTTCGCCGCTTAACTGGGTGTTAGGTGGCTCGTTAACGTCCACAGTCGCCCCACAGCCGATGGTCTCAAGCGCGCCCGGTGCTCAGATTCGACTCCCGCTTGCTCGTCATTAATTTTGTTAAAAATCTACTCGGATACCCAGCTTGTCGCGGGCTTCCTGGAGTAAAAACCTTTGCGTCAACATGATGCGAGGCTCTCGGCTCTGATTCGGCCAACGGGTGTGCAGAACCCAGAGATTCATGAGGTAGACATCTCCCGGCTCCCCTGTCATTTCGACTATCTCAACATCGACACCGTCGACCGAATCGGTAGTACCGACCAGCTCTTCCCGGGTGTTAGCCTCTCCATCGAACAGCTTAGTGAAGTATGAACTTCTCGCGAGATCCTTGCGTATGTCCTCACGGCCCACCATTTCAGGCAAGGCCAGCCTATGTGAACCAGCTATCGCGACTGTGCCACCCCCACCAGGTCTAATTTCGTTCACCAGCGCAAAAAGCTGAACGCCGGCCAGTCGTAGGTCAGTGCGCTTACGCACGTCGATATGCCAATCAAGATCAGGCCGCCCGCTCTGGTTTTCAGGTAGCGTAAATAGCATGGTAGGGCGGTTGGTACGCTGATGAATAGGGGCACCATCGACTAGCTCGTGAATGCACCCTGCCAAATCTGCTGACATTGAGCCACCAAATGCATTGGAGCGCTGGATATTCTTCACGAGTCTTCGCGCAGCGTTAGGTGAACTTGGGGCGCTCCAGATATCATCCCGTAAACACTTAGCTCTCCTGCACATCGAATAGACACGCGATGCACTCTCAGCCATAAGTGTTTGTGATAGAAGCCCTGGTAATCTGATGATTCCGCGTTCGGCAAATTCCCG
>JABGVY010000242.1 GCA_018645845.1 Gammaproteobacteria bacterium
ATCAGTCGACCAGCTTTATGACCCTGAAAAAAAGATGTTCCTTGCCGACCGGTTCATTGGAGGCACCTGCCCGAAGTGCAAGGCCGAGGGGCAGTATGGCGATAACTGTGAAGCCTGCGGCGCAACCTACGATGCCACAGAGCTGATTAACCCCGTATCGAAGATATCCGGTGCAACGCCTGTACTGAAGGAATCAACACACTTTTTTTTCGCACTTTCAAACTTCACGGCGTTCCTGACAGAGTGGACCCGCAGCGGCGCCCTGCAGGACCAGGTCGCCAACAAGCTATCTGAATGGCTGGATGCCGGCTTGCAGGACTGGGATATCAGCCGGGACGCACCCTATTTTGGGTTTGAAATCCCTGGCGCGCCCGGCAAATATTTTTACGTCTGGCTCGATGCACCTATCGGATACATGGCGGCCTTCCAGAAATACTGTGAAGCAAACAACCTGGTCTTTGATGACTTCTGGAAGAAGGATTCAACATGTGAAGTCCATCACTTCATCGGCAAGGACATCATTAACTTTCACGCGCTGTTCTGGCCCGCCGTGCTGGACACCGCAGGATACAGAACCCCCACCAGGGTTCACGCGCATGGCTTCGCCACCGTCAACGGCCTGAAGATGTCGAAATCACGCGGCACCTTTATCAATGCCCGAACCTACCTGGATCACCTCGATCCCGAGTACTTGCGCTATTACTTTGCCGCAAAAATGAGCGCCGGTGTCGATGACCTTGATATCAACCTGGATGACTTCGTGCAGCGAGTGAATTCTGATGTGGTCGGAAAAGTCGTCAACATCGCCTCCCGGTGCGCAGGGTTTATCAACAAACAGTTTGATGGCCAACTCGCAGCAACGGCTGACAACCCAATCCTGGCGGAGTTTTCTGATGCCAGCGAAACCATCGCCTTGCACTACGAGAATGGCGACTACGGTAAAGCGCTTCGGGACATCATGGGCCTTGCTGATAAGGCCAACCAGTATATTGATGAACACAAGCCCTGGGTTCTGATCAAAGAAGAGGGAAAGAGAGACCTTGTTCAGCAGGTCTGCTCAGACGGGTTAAATTTCTATCGCCTACTGGTGACCTGCCTGAAACCGGTCTTGCCTCGCCTTGCTGAAAAATCAGAAACGTTTCTTGGAATAGCGCCGCTCACCTGGGATGACATCGATACCCGGCTGACCGGTCATACCATCAACAAATTCAAACCATTGATGACCCGAATCGAGCCGGACAAGGTGGCATCCATTATTGACGCTTCTGTGGCACCAGAGGAACCCGTCGTGAGCACAGAACCTGAAAGCCCGACCATCGAGTTTGATGATTTCGCCAAGGTTGATTTAAGAATCGTAAAGATCGTCAAAGCAGAGCACGTGGAGGGCGCAGACAAGTTATTGCAGCTAACACTGGACCTGGGAGACGGCACAACAAGAAACGTCTTCGCCGGCATCAAAGCTGCTTACAAACCGGAGGATCTTGTCGGGAAACTCACCGTCATGGTGGCTAACCTTGCACCGCGAAAGATGAAGTTCGGGGTGAGCGAAGGAATGGTGCTGGCGGCCGGTCCAGGCGGCGAAGACATCTACCTGCTTGAACCCGATAATGGAGCCCACCCGGGGATGAAAGTCAGCTAACATTAACTCTATCCTCTCGGGAAAATTGACACCGAGGTGGCGATTTCCAGCCAAGTAATCGATTTTTAAACTAATATTGTTCTGATGACGAATCTTAAAGGCACTGAACACGACTTTTCGGACAGGAACTAGCAGTTGCCTGATGCATTGCTAATCCTATTGACGACCATGTTCGTCAACAATTTCGTTATGGTTCAATTCCTGGGACTGTGCCCCTTTATGGGCGCAAGTCAGCGTCTAGACACCGCCATCGGCATGTCCGCCGCAACGACGTTTGTGCTGACCCTTTCCTGTGGCATCAGCTACCTGCTGGACACCTATCTGCTGATACCCTTTAACCTTGAGTACCTTAGAATCATCGCCTTTATCGTCGTTATTGGCACCATGGTGCAGTTCTCGGAAGTTGTCATGCGCGCAACCCAGCCACTACTGCATGAAGTGCTGGGCATTTTCGTGCCCCTGATTACAACCAACTGCGCTGTCCTGGGGGTAGCCCTGTTAAACACCAGGCAGGCGCATGGGTTTGCCGAAAGCCTTATCTATGGTTTTGGGGCGGCGCTTGGTTTTTCCGGTTTGCTGATCGTATTCTCGGCGATCAGGGAGAAACAGGAAGCCGCAGATATTCCGGCACCGTTCAAAGGTGCGGCGATCAATATGATTACTGCGGGAATACTTTCACTGGCCTTTCTCGGCTTTACTGGCATGTCATGATTAACCTGGTGACGGACATATTACTACTGACAGGTCTTGGGACGTTTTCCGCGCTGCTGCTGGTCATCACCCGCGGCCGGCTGGAACCCAAAACGACTTCCCTGATCACACTGATCAATTCACAATTGCCCCAGACACAATGCGCGCAATGCGGTTATCCAGGCTGCAAGCCTTACGCCGAAGCCATCGCCTTTGGTGAAGCAATCAATCGTTGCCCCCCGGGGGGAGAACAGACCATTACAGCGCTTGCCAACCTGCTTGGACGTGAACCCCTCCAGCTCGATGACGAATGTGGGGCGTTCACACCTCCCATGCTCGCTGTGATCCGGGAAGAGGAATGCATCGGGTGCACCCTGTGCATTGCTGCCTGCCCGGTCGATGCCATCAATGGCGCACATCAGTTGATGCACACGGTCATCGCCGCTGACTGCACAGGCTGCGATCTCTGCCGGGATCCTTGCCCGGTGGACTGCATTGACCTGGTCGAGATACCCGATGAAGACATCCCGACAGAATTTCGTGAACATTCAATACCCTGCATCAACTGCGGCCAGTGCAGCGAGGCATGCCCTCGAGACCTGCAACCCCAACTGCTCTACTGGTTCAGGGAAAATCGCGATCAGACACACGCACTGAACCTGGACAGCTGCATTGTATGTGGACTGTGCGATAACGTGTGCCCGAGCGAGATACCGCTTACCCATACTTTCAGAGTGGCCAAGCAAAGAAAAACAAACCTAATGAAACAGGAACAGCTGGCCACTGAAACCGAAGAGCGTTACCTGGCCCGGGAAGATCGCCTTGCCAACACGCGCCAACGC
>JABGVY010000529.1 GCA_018645845.1 Gammaproteobacteria bacterium
AGTTAACCAGGTTAGGAAATATTAGCGGGTTGGCAGGTTCTTCCTTGATCTTTTCAATGGTTGCATCGAGGAGTGCTGGCAGTCCAGTTGCTTTCGTGCTGGTTGTAATGCCGCGGTGGGCAAAGATGTCGGATATCTTGCCTATTGCAACAACATTCATCTGCCGTTCGGTCATTACATCAAGCAGTGTGGGGTTGGGTGGCTCGAGGGAGTAATCTCTTCGGTTTCCTGTCCTCTTGAAATCCGAAGCATTTGACCCGATGAAGGGGCGAGCGATGACCCGTCCGATATTCGCGTCATAAAGTAACTCACGTGCGGCTTCACAAAATTCATAAAGCCTGTCCAGTCCAAAACTGAACTCATGTGCAGCCACCTGGAACACGCTGTCCGAAGAGGTATAGCAAATTGGTTTACCTGTTCGCATGTGTTCTTCGCCAAGATCGCGAATGATGTCAGTTCCCGACGCGTGACATCTTCCTAGTGTGCCGGGGGTGGCTGTTAGCCGGGTTAGCTCATTCATGAAGAGCTTTGGGAAACATTCGGGTGTGTTCGGGTAATATCCCCAGTCATACATCACGGGTGCACCGGTCATTTCCCAGTGACCACTGGGTGTATCCTTTGCGGTGCTGATCTGAGCGGCCGAACCATAGGCGCCTGAACGCGGCATTTCATCCTGCAGCGAAAAGACCTCACTGCTGACTGTTTTCGTTGCGGCGACCAGACCAAGGCCGGCAAGGTTTGGCAACGCCAGCGGTTTACCTGTTCTCTGCTCGAAGCATTGTGCAACGTGAGCAAAGGTATTCGCACCTGTATCTCCAAACGCTTCAGCATCCGGGGTAGAACCGATGCCGAATCCATCTGCCACCAGAATAATTGCTCTTTCCATTATCACTCAAGTAAAGATTGCCGAGCTCCAGTATACCGGGAAATGATGGTAACCTGCGGCTTTGCGACACTAACCTCGGTGTATCATGCTCGTTGTCGGACAAAGCTTAATGGGGATGTTATTTATCATCCTAGCGGGATACCTGTTGTCTTCGGAGCGATCGAAGATTAACTGGCGAACTGTGCTGGGTGCTTTTGGTATTCAGCTGGCGATCGGTGCCCTTGTCCTTTACTTTCCGCCTGGCATGCAGGCGCTGGAAGCCGTAGCGGGCGTTGTTATTAGTGTTTTGGGTTATGCCCAGGCGGGCATAGATTTTATGTTTGGTGACATCGCCTCGGGCGATCAAGGCTTTGTCTTTGCGCTCCAGGTGCTGCCTATTATTGTGTTCTTCGCATCGCTGATAGCTGTGCTTTATCACCTGGGTATCATGGAACGCCTGGTCAGACTAATCGGTGGGTTTATTCAACTCGTGCTTGGTACCAGCAAAGCGGAATCCATGTCGGCCGCGACCAACATATTTATTGGCCAATCTGAAGCGCCGATTGCGATTAAACCGTATCTGTCTTCCATGTCGACGTCCGAAATATTTGCTGTGATGGTTGGCGGAATGGCGACGGTATCTGGCAGTGTGCTGGGTGGCTATGCGGCCGCAGGGGTTGATATGAGATACCTGATAGCGGCTAGTTTCATGGCTGCCCCGGCCGGGCTCATGATGGCAAAGTTGATCAAGCCCGATTCCAGTGATGTCTCTTCTGATGACTCTGCTGTTCATGAGGATATCCTCGCGCATCGCGCCGCGAACGTTATTGATGCGGCTGCAGCAGGAGCGCTGCAGGGTCTGCAACTGGCATTGGCTATCGGGGCTTTGTTGCTGGCCTTCATTGGCCTGATTGCGCTGATCAACGGCATGATTGGCTGGGGTGGTAGTTTTTTCGGATTCGAAAACCTGACGATGCAGCAGATCCTGGGTTACCTGTTTCAGCCGGTGGCATTTCTGATTGGTGTCCCATGGGAAGAGACAAGGCAGGTGGGAAGTTTACTGGGGCAAAAATTCGTATTGAATGAATTCATCGCCTATCTTGATTTTGTTGCCAGCTACCAGAGCGAATTGGCGCCCAGAACACAGGCAATTGTAACCTTCGCTTTGTGTGGCTTTGCCTGTTTGTCATCGATTGCTATCGTTGTTGGGGGCATTGGTATCCTTGTGCCGGAAAGAAGGGCTGAAATGTCCCGACTTGGATTTCTGGCGGTTGTGGGGGCCACGCTGGCAAATCTCATGAGTGCGACTATCGCCGGTTTAATGTTAACGCTTAGTTAGTTAATTCCCGTCCGAAGGCCATGTTCTGAGCCAGAAGATAGGTCAACTGCATGGGTTAGATAAGAATCAATCACTTGACGGAAAATAACCACCACGGTGTATATTCTCCGGGCATTAAGAAGACTGTTCAGGATAAAACTATGGCTACACCACATATTGGCGCAGAACCGGGTGAAATCGCGGAGACCGTATTACTGCCTGGCGACCCATTAAGAGCCAGGTTTGTTGCGGAAAATTATCTGTCGGATGTTGTTTGCGTTAACCTGGTTCGTAATATGCTGGGATTTACCGGTACCTATAAAGGAAAGCGTCTATCGGTGATGTCCAGTGGTATGGGCATGCCAAGCATGTCTATCTATGCGACGGAATTATTCCAGATTTTTGACGTCCAGCGAATGATTCGAATGGGTAGTTGTGGGTCGATTCACCCGGATGTCAATTTGGGCGACCTGGTTGTTGCGATGGGCGCCTCTACTGATTCCAATATGAACCGGCTTAGGTTCAATGGGCACGACTATGCCGCGATTGCAGACTACTCACTGTTGAAAAACTGGGTCGAGGGCGCCGAATCCCTGAATGTTAACGTTACCGTGGCTAACGTGTTTACCTCCGATACCTTTTATCACCTCGGCGATGAGATTTACGATATTGCCCGTCGGCTAGGAATTGTTGCGGTTGAAATGGAAGCGGCTGCGCTATATCGAATTGCAGCAGAACAGGGGCGGGCAGCCCTTGGGGTGATGACGGTCAGTGATCACATTACGAAGGGCGAGCATTTAAGCGCTGACGAAAGAGAAACGAACTTTGGCGAAATGGTGGAAATCACGCTCGCTAGTTTGTAGGGAAAACTTCCCTCAATACGAACTGTTAAAACAGGAATAGCAAACTGATGACTTATGAAACACTTGCGACAGAACTCGAGTCGCGAATTTTGACGATCACCCTCAACAGGCCTGAGGCAATGAACTCCTTCACGGTAGAGATGGCAGGAGAATTGGTTAGTGTTTTTAACGCCGCCAGTGAGGATGACGATGTGGGTTGCATTATCGTTACAGGGGCAGGGAAGGCTTTTTGCGCGGGGATGGATCTGTCCATTGGAGGCAATGTATTTGGCCTTGATGAATCGATAAAGCCAAACCTTGATGATGTCAGGGGTCGTTACAACGACGAAGATATAGTTACTGGCGTTCGTGATACCGGCGGTAGGGTTAGTTTGGCGATTTTTGAATGTAAGAAACCGGTCATTGGTGCGATCAACGGAGCGGCGGTAGGGATCGGTGCAACGATGACCCTGGGTATGGATATTCGTATGGTCTCTGAAAAAGCGCGTATTGGGTTTGTCTTTGGGAAAATTGGTGTAACCCCCGAGGCTTGCTCAACCTGGTTCCTGCCCCGCATAGTCGGAATGCAGACCGCGCTTGAATGGGTTTACAGCGCGGATATTCTTAATGCCAGCCAGGTCGTCGATGCTGGTCTGGCTCGCTCGGCGCATGCGCCCGAGGAGCTTTTGCCGGCGGCCAGGGAACTCGCATTGAAATTTGTTGCGAACCGGTCCCCTGTTGCCATCGCCCTGGCTCGACAGATGATGTACCGAAATTCCGCGATGCCATCACCAAGGACTGCTCACGAGGTGGATTCGCTGTCAATTTACTACAGTAGCCTTGGAGACGGAAAAGAAGGCGTGCAATCGTTCCTGGAAAAGCGCGATCCGGTGTTTGCTTCAAAGGCCTCTGTAATGCCCGACTTCTACCCCTGGTGGGACAGCGAACAATAGGTGATATTTAAATAGAAGGAAAAGGCTATGGCTGTAGAGATTGAGAAACAAGGGCACCTTGCGATCATTACCCTGAATCGCCCTGAGGCTCGCAATGCGATCAATGGCGAGATGGCACAAACAATGGAAAGTTGTCTTGATGAATTCGAGAACGACCCGGAACTCTGGGTCGGAATTCTTAAAGCAGAGGGTACCGTTTTTTGTGCTGGCGCAGATCTTAAAGAAATTGCAGCAGGCAACGGCGCGGCCCTGGCGACCAGAAAGGGTGGTTTCGGCGGGATTACGCGGCGGGAAAGAACAAAACCACTCATCGCTGCAATTACGGGAACAGCCGTGGCGGGCGGATGCGAAATTTCAT
Source organism: Gammaproteobacteria bacterium (assembly GCA_018645845.1). Taxonomy (GTDB): domain Bacteria; phylum Pseudomonadota; class Gammaproteobacteria; order Pseudomonadales; family Azotimanducaceae; genus UBA9659. The sequence continues at coordinate 4,337 of JABGVY010000529.1, forward strand.
TGTCCTGTGATCTCATTGTCGCTTCGACTGAAACCGTCTTTGGGCTCCCGGAGGTCAAACGATCACTCGTTGCAGCAGCAGGTGGCTTGTTTCGGTTACCAAGAGTGCTTGGCATGGCCACAGCCATGGAACTGATAATGACGGGTGATCCGCTTCCCGCTCAGCGTGCCTTTGAGCTTGGGATGGTGAACAAGGTTGTATTGCCGGATCAAGTCCTTGTTGAAGCCAAACAATTAGCAGAGCGAATCATGGCTAATGCACCGCTTGCGGTGCAGGCAAGCCGCAATGTTGCTGCTAGAGCATTAATGGATGATGACGAGGCGCTCTGGCGTGCCAGTGGTAAGGGATTCCAAAGCGTAGTGGGCACTGAGGATTACCAGGAAGGCCCGCGGGCATTTATTGAAAAACGCCCCCCTGTTTGGAAAGGAAGATAGGGTAGCTTGAAAGCTGTGACCAGTATCACGCTGATAAAAAGCGCCCGCCTGTTTGGAAAGGAAGATAGGGTAGCTTGAAAGCTGTGACCAGTATCACGCTGATGATGATGCTGGTCACATTCCGGTAGGCGAATTACTTATTGGGGTTTATCAGGTACTTTTCACCAGTGGACTGTTGCCCATAGACGCTAATCGCGTCCAGAGATAATGCTTCAGCCAGTGAAACTTCCTGCGTGTAGTGGCTGGCAAAAGTGGTTTTTATTTCGTCGGCAACACGCTGTCTCAGTTTTTCAGCTTCTTCGAATCCAATTTTTTGCAGGAATGGTGTCAGTAGCCAACCTCCCAGATTCCATGAGAAGCCAAAGTTCCTGTTTAATGTAGTTGGTGTTCGATCCAAGCCGCCGTAAATGTAGACTTGCTTGAATTGATCCGATCCATAGCGATTGTAATCACCGGCTGACTTCATCGCAGCCGCTTCCATAGCGGTGAGTAGTTGACCAGCCAGCTTGCCACCTCCAGTGGCATCAAAGGCGATATAGGCGTTGGTCTCAGCGTAGGCATCAGTCAGGTCATCTATAAAAGAATCTGAGCTGGAATTGCAGACATGTTTGGCGCCGATACCTTTTAGCAAGTCCACCTGCTCCTGCTTGCGAACAACGTTAACCAGATCGACGCCATCTTTCAGGCATATTTTCTGAAGCATCTGGCCAAGGTTAGAAGCTGCTGCGGTATGGCATAGTGCCGTAAACCCTTCGGCTTTCATGGTTTCAACCATACCAAGCGCGGTCAGTGGGTTAACAAAGCAGGATGCACTTTCTGCAGATGTAACGCCGTCGTGCATCATTAGGCACTGCTTGGCCTTAACAACACGATACTGTGTGTACATGGCGCCGCCGAGTATTCCTACTGTCTTTCCAAGCAGCGCCTGGGCTCCTTCGCTGGTGCCTGCTTCCACTACAACACCACCGCCCTCGTTTCCCACGGGCAATGACTGACCGGCGCGTGCGGCGACGGCTTTCCTCAGTCCTTCTGGTATTGTCGCGGTAACAAGGGGCGAATCCGGGGATCCTGACGCAGCAGCTGTTGTCATGTCAGCCATACCGAACAACAAGCCAAGGTCCGATGGATTGATTGGCGACGCCTCTACGCGAACCAGCACTTCATCGTCGGCTGGCTTGGGGACCGGGATCGTTGCCAGTGATAATTCGAGTGTGCCCTCTTTTGTAACGAGAGACTGCAGTTGCAATTGATCGGCCATGATAATCCTTTAAATGTTAATGGTTCATTCCGACAATTTGTCGGCTTCTATTTGGAGTGATCTTAGTTCATCCCCGGTGAAGATTTCCTGAATTTTTTCAATTTCATCTGCAGCTTCTTTTTGTCTGCGCCACATTTCTGCGTAGGTGCCATCGGCTTTAACCAGAGCGAGGTGGGAACCACGTTCTATGATTTCTCCAGCAGAGAGCACCAGTATTTCATCTGCATTGACGATAGTCGACAGCCTGTGCGCGATAACCAGGGTAGTTCGGTTTTTAGCGACTTCTTCCAGAGCCGCCTGAATTTCTCGTTCGGTCTTGATATCCAGTGCCGATGTGGCTTCGTCAAGGACCAGTATTTTGGGGTTTTTCAGTACTGTGCGTGCTATCGCTACCCGTTGTTTTTCTCCACCAGAGAGCTTTAGGCCTCTCTCACCCACGCGCGTTTCATATCCATGTGGTAGATCGGTGATAAAGTCATGGATGCTGGCGAGTTTTGCCGCATTTGCCACCTCCTCATCAGTTGCCTGTGGGTTGCCGTACCGAATGTTGTATCGAATAGTGTCGTTGAACAGCACTGTGTCCTGAGGAACAATACCAATAGTATTTCTGAGGCTGGCCTGGGTAACATGCGTAATGTCCTGGCCGTCGATTAAAATACTGCCTTCCTGTGTGTCATAGAACCGGTACAGCAGTCGTGAAAGGGTCGACTTACCGGAACCGCTGGGACCGACAACGGCCACGGTTCGCCCTTCATAAATAGAGAAATTGATATCGCTGAGGACCTTACGTTCCCGCTCGTAAGTGAAACAGACATCTTTGAACTGAATTTCACCCTGGTTGACCTCAAGTGGTGTGGCATTGGTGTCGTCGCGGACCTCGGGATTCAAATCAAGTAACTGGAACATGTACTCCATATCCACCATAGACTGGCGAATCATGCGGTAAGAGGACCCCAGGAAACCGAGTGGAATAAATAGCTGGAGCATAAAAGTGTTGATCATTACCACTTCGCCGGTCGAGAGCTGTCCCGCGGCATGATCCTGAACTGCCAGCATAAGAATGGTCACCTGGCACAGTACTCGTGCGATCAGTTGGCCTGCATTGAGCATGCCGAGCGTGTCCTGGCTTTTAACGGCGGCGTCCATGTACTTCAGCAGGGCATCGTTGTACCTGTCAGCTTCGTACTTTTCATTGCCGAAATATTTTACCGTCTCAAAGTTGAGCAGGCTGTCAACACCAATCGACGTGGCACGTGATTCCTGGCTTACCATTTCACGGCGAAACTTGGTACGCCACTCGGTAAAGATGAGTGTGAAAGCAACATACCCGACAACTGCAACAAGGATAACCAGCACATACTTAATCGGGTAAGTGACGGCTAGGTAAACTGAAACCAACCCTATCTCGAATAATGTTGGTGCTATGTTGAAAGCAAACAAACCTGTGATTTGTTGCAGCGCTCTGGTGCCGCGTTCGATAGCCCGGGACAATCCACCAGTGCGTCTGTCCAGGTGAAACCTCATACTAAGGTCATGAATGTGGCTAAAAGCTTTCAGGCCAATCACTCTCTGCGCGAACTCCGAGACAGGCGTGAAAACTGCTGAACGCAATTCAGTCAAAGCCCCCGGCAGGAAAACCATCAGGCCATACATCATTGCAAGACTGACCAGTCCTGCAATGGCTGAACTTGGATCAAGTGTTATATCAATTGACTGGGTGGTTCGAACCAGTGATTCCAGGCCATTGATCAGGTCTTTGAGAACTATTGGGCCATAAACATTCGCTGTCCTTCCCAATAGCAGGCAGGCTACAGCGATGACGACCCGCGCCTGCATATCCCGGCGCTGTTTTGGCCAGAGAAAAGGGAGAATGGACTTGACGGTTTGCCATGCTGTTCGTTGCGGTGCTCCGTCGACACTGAGCGGGTCGGCAAATGCGGTGGCGTGGCTGAAATGCTCCATCAGTCAGCAGCGCCCAATAGTTCATCTCGCAGGTGTGCCGGGTTAGTCAGTGGCGTATGGCGATAACGGCTAATTTCGGATGCCAGGAACGGTTGGTGCACAGGTTCTTCGGTGTAGGTATCCAGTATCCAGTTAAGTACACTAGCAAGTGCGGCATCATCAATAAGCGATTGCGATGCGCCGGGTACTGTCACGAGATATTCTCTGCCTTTGTCAGATGCGGCAAGAATCGCGAGTTTATTGTCGAAGGCCGGGACCTCCGGTGGCAAGCCGCGACCGTCGTTAAGATGGCAGCCCATACAATGGATCATATAGTGACTTCTGGGATCAGCTGCTGCGTAAGCACACAGCAAGGTTAGCGATAGCAGAGTTAGTAATGATAGAGTCCAGCGCATCAGCTTTCATCGACACCCACCACGACTGCAGTTGAACAGTGATAGGCATTGGTTTTGGTGCCGACACACCAGTTAATATCGTTGTTTTTAGGGGGGTAATAAGTGGGTTTGTCTCCTTCGTTGCGGTTGCAGAAGCACCGCCCGCATTCCCCTTTACCACAACAGTCGTTATAGGAAATGATATATCGCTTGCCGTCAGCGGGGTTTTCGCAGGTACCAATCCAGGTGACAGGAGAGGGTTCAGCGCCAGGTGGACATTTTGATTCGCTGCCACCACAGCAACTGCAAAGGTAGCCGTCTATCGCGCAATAGCGCCAGTAGTCACAATCCTGTGGGTCTCCGATTTCCGGAAGCTGGAGCCGGGTTTCCGCCGCACGGGCAACGGGTAGAACGGGTACCAGAGAGATGCCAACCATCAATTTTCCGAAACGGGAAAGAAAATGCCGACGTGAAAGCTGTCGGGCAGATTTTACCGTTCTGGCGGTAACCCATTTGTCGACTATTTGAATTAAAGCGTCTGGCTTCATTGGTGGTTTGGTTCCTCAGCCAGACCAAGATACTCCTGCAGGCTGGATACGTCCAACTCATCTGCCGCTAGCAGGCTCTCAAGGTGCTCACGGTTATTGACAAGGCCCCTTGCCCTTAGGACGCCATCGCGATTGATCAATGCTGCAAAAGGCAGTTTGTTCACGGCGAGTGATATACCGAGCTCCCTTGATAGCAGGTAATTGGAAACCGGTATGCCATGTTCGGTTGCATATCGTTCATGGGCGGAAGTCGTTTCCCCGTCCGAGGCGTACCGAACTTTAAAACCAGGCTCTTGTGTTTCGATCTCCTGGACAACGGGCAACAGCGATTTGCAAACAGGACAGCCGGGGGACAAAAAGTAGATCAATATATTGTCATCCATACCCTCGCCGATAGTCATCGAAGTGCCGTCGAGTGCCTGCGCTTTGATTGTTTCCACTCGTTCACCGATCTTGGGGCCATTCATTGGCATAAGCGCGCCGACCGGGGCGACTCGTTCGTGCAAAACTCCGATCTGGCGAGCCAGCGCAAACACGATTACCAGCAACAGGATTATCAGCAGCCAGAGTAGAAGGTTTGATGCTATTAGTGCAGTTTCCATTAGGACCACCAGAGTCTGTGTTGGTTAGCGTGGGCAATCATCAGGTTAGCCGTTGTATAACTCGCAGCGCTTGCACCGAGAAACAGAACGATAGTCGAGTAGTCCAGCCAGACCAGTTGGCGCTCGATCACGGGCATAAAACAGACCAACAGCAATATGATTAAGGTGCCGTTTCTTAGCAGGTGGTAACCGCTGATGCCTTCGCCCTGGGATCCAAGACAACCACAATCTATGTGAGTTCTTCCTCTTGCTAGATTGATAGCTATTCCCGCGGTGTATGCCAACATGAGCGTCGCTGACAGGGCGACCCCATAAAGATAAGCCGGTGTCAGTAAGAGGGTCGTGGCGACAATTTCGATCATAAAGACGAGATTCGTCATTCCGGACGCGAGTGCGGCGGGAATCACCTGGTAATTTTCCAGTTTGAGTTGAAAGGCGGCCATGTCCTGATACTTTTCCAGCGCGGATAGCGCGAAGAGCAGGGCAAACCCACCTACAAGGCTGTAAACAATAACGGGATCAAGCATTTATAGGTTCTGGATGATCGTTGGTAGTTCTATGTCTGAAATTGTGCCCTTGGACGCGGTGGTTTTCAGATCGTATATCTGCACCTGGTCTTCTTCAATTGAAC
>JABGVY010000520.1 GCA_018645845.1 Gammaproteobacteria bacterium
CTGTCGATTCGATGATACGACCTACACCACCAGCGAGTATCGTTTGCCCCAGGTCTACCTGCGCATGAAAACCTTCACCACGCAGCATTGTACGCGTTCCAGCATCGACGGAAATGTATTCAACAGCGACACGAACTTGTCCTGGCTCAAGCGCTTCATCTTCGACGGTCTCAACTGAAAAACAATCTGGTGTAGCATCATCGACTGGTCGCTTTGCGAGGATTACCCGCGTGTTCTTTGACATCGTTATTCTTCTCAAAAATTTTATATATTTATGCGGTGGAACCACCATCTGCCATATAGACTGAGCCGGTAACAAAATCGCTGTCGTCAGAGGCAAGAAACAACATTATTTTCGCAATATCTTCAGGCTCTGCATAGCGACCGAGGGGAATGTTGGCGCGCATACCCTCTCTTACCGTCTCAGCGTCCCCGGGTGCAAAGCCTTCTTCCAGGCTGCGCATCATCCTGGTTTCAACCGGAGAGGGATTTACCGTATTGACGCGAATGTTCATGGGCGCGCATTCTAATGCTGCCGATTTCATCATCCCAATAACCGCATGTTTCGACGTAACGTAAGGCGCAACATTGGCCGTGCCATTTATTCCAGCGACGCTCGAAGTGATAATAATACTGCCACCACCCCTTTTTCTAATCGCAGGAATCGCTGCCTTTAGCCCCAGAAAGGGGCCCTTCACATTGACCGCCATAACCTGGTTAAATCGGTTCTCGTCGTAATCAACTATCGACGCGACATCGCCCTCAACTCCCGCGTTTGCCAGCAGAACGTCAACACCGCCGTAACGTTCCTCGGCGAGGTTAATCATTTTCTCGTTATCCGAGCTACTAGTGACATCAGCGACACAATAACTGACTGTATTACTGCCTATTTCATTACAAGCTGACTTCAGTGCTTCCTCGTCCAGGTCCACCAACAACACGTCAGCGCCCTCGTTAACGAACAACTTCCCCGCGGCTTTACCTATGCCACCGGCGCCACCAGTAACAACGACAACCTTTCCTTCCAATCGATTCATCTAGCACCTACCCTTATTCTCTTAACCAAATCTGCAGGAAACTATACAGGAAATGTCAGAACATCAAATTCTTAGCCTACCGAACCCGTGATACACTCGGGTTGAAATCTAACGCGACCCCAGTTTGAGCTCACCCCCGCACTATCGTTGGTCAATTGTTGCCCTGACCCTGGTTAATCAGGCCCTGGCATTGGGCATCATCATTTACAGCTTTGCACTCTTTGTGGTGCCGTGGCTTGGTCACTTTGAACTCGCCCGGAGTCAGGTGATGCTGGCGATTCTGGCTTTTCAGGTAGCCACAGGGTTGTTGAGTCCGATATTAGGCCGCCTCATGGATCAATTTGTGATGCGCCGGCTGGTGATTACAGGCGCTGTCTCAATGGGCCTTGGACTAGGTCTGCTTTCACAGGCGACCCAGTTCTGGCAGATTATTTTGGTCTATTGCACGCTGTTGCCGATCGGTATGTTGTTCTGTGGCACGCTTGCTTCCCAAACGATGGTCAGCAAATGGTTTACCGGCAATCGTGGGCTGGCTATCGGTCTTTCAGCCATGGGAACATCAATTGGCGGCCTCATTATCCCCATAGTAGTTGTCACGCTGATTGCACGCTATGAATGGCAGGGCGCGTTGTTGTTCCTCTCAGTAGTGTCAACAGCAATACTGATACCCCTTAACCTACTTGTTCTTCGATTTGAGCCGCCTTTGGCCAACCAAGAGCCCGGGGCAGATCAGTTAATTGATTCGCGCACATGGACCAGCCGAGAAATTCTGACTTCAAAAGCTTTTTGGATCCCGGTGGTTGCACTGATACCTATCAACGCAGCATTTGTAGGTGTTCAGTTCAATCTAGGCGCTTATATGGCTGACCTTGGCCACGACCCGTCATTGGCAGCAAAACTGATTGCGGTCACTTCATTTATGATGATTGTGGGTAAACTCTTCTTTGGCACCATGGGCGACCGAATAGATCACCGCATACTTTACTGGACAATGGCATTATTGATGATCGTAGCACTCGTCTTCTACGAGGGATCTCCTGGAAAGCTGGACATGGTAATTGCTGCAGGAATCCAGGGCTTCGCTACAGGTGGCGTCATGCCTATGATGGGAATTATCTATTCCGTCAGGTTCGGGACCCTGTCGTTCGGGAGGGTACTCGGCTACGTCAACCTCGTCATCATGCTGGGCGGTTTCGGTTCTATTTTCTCGGGTTGGATTTTTGATTCAACACACTCCTACGATGTAGCCTTCTGGGTCTTCATGGGTTTGATTTTACCGGGGATAATCATTATGTTTTTCTTGCCACCCCCGGAGGCGGGAGCCTCGATGAGTGCAACAAAAGTTGTCCAACACTAATGCGTCAGTCCTCGGGAAACTCACCATTTAGTAGCATTTGCCCCTGGCGTGATTACAACGTTCCTAGTAAACCAGGCGACGTGGTTCCCGCCTTCCCCAAGACCACCGGTGAGCAATAAGTCGTGCCAAAAAAAACCGAACTAACGTTATTTGATCCTCCAATAGAAAGACGCGCTTCTGACAGCACCAAGTGGAATCGTTTTTCGAGCAAAGAACATGACGTTATCGGTGCCTGGATTGCTGATATGGACCTGCCAACGTCCGACAAAATCATAGACGCTATCAAAATCCGTCTTGATGAACGCGTATTTGGCTACAGCGA
>JABGVY010000144.1 GCA_018645845.1 Gammaproteobacteria bacterium
GCGACGATAGTATTCACTAGCCCTATATCCAGACACTCTTGCGCGCCAACCACCCTACCCCGGTAGTAAAGTTCCGCGGCCTTTGCCCAGCCAATCAGTCTTGGCAGTAACCAGGTACCACCTGACTCGGGCACAACATTGCGTTTGGCAGTGACTGCTGCCATTTTGGAGGATTCAGCAGCAACCCGAATGTCGCAGAGCAGCGCAAGATCCATTCCGTACCCCGCCGCCGCACCATTTAGTGCACAGACCATGGGTGTGTCGATATTCCACATCACATTGATGGGCGCATCACGCAAATCAAAGAGCTGTTTTGGCCGGTTGCTACCTGACCCAGAACCTCCAGAACCGATGCCACCGCCACCAACATCAACAAGGTCAAGGCCAGCACAAAAACCGCGCCCATTACCCGTCAGTACAATACAGCGCACGTCGGGATCCTTATTCGCTTCGGTCACTTTAGCGGACAGCTGATCGAGCATATCCCTGCTGATAGCATTCATTCGCTCTGGTCGATTAAGCGTGATGACAACAACTCGACCCTTGTTTTCGACGAGCAACTCGTCTGTCGTAGATTCAGATACTGGCACGGTGTACTACCCCTTATATTTCAGTGAAATTGATCTTGCGAGATTGCGGCACTAATAGATATCTGTATATCACGAACGAGAGGGCTTTTGCGACGATGTATGCGTGAAAAAGATACCGCGGCATTGGTGTGGCTCATACCGCCATAGACCTGTTAGCCCTTAAACTCTTTCATCGGCTGTGCTGAACGCGGGTGTCATCTGCGCCGTGCAGCAAATGAAGTTAGGGCACATCACACGCACAAAATTGACCGGCTGGGACACCGGACAGCGGTTTCCCGGGCCCACTAGATCCCGGTTCTTATCATCAGTAAAGGGAGGGAAATCGTCCCCTCGACATGGCGACGCATTCAGTACAGCTAGTCCAAGGTTTGGCGCATCCCGAACATTGATAGATAAACCCTCTAAATTTCAGTAGAATGCGCACGCTTTATGATGAGCGTCAAACGCTAGTTTTCAACCGTTCGCATACAACAGATTGGCGGCCATGCCTAATCAGCCGCTAGCCTAGACTTGGAAAACGTCAGCGCAAGAGCCGCCAGACCACTCATCATTAGTCCAAACTTTAAGGTATCTGTTTTGTTCGACCCCCGGCGTTTGTTCGCCCTAATTACTAGCACTATATTAATTCAGCTTTGTCTTGCCGGTGAAGTCCAGGGAGCAGCGGAATACAGCTCCTTGCCGGTCATCGAACTGGATCGGGTTGATGACAAGCCAGCCATCACGATTGATGGCAAACTCGACGAGCCCATCTGGAGTGATCTGCCCGCCCACTCACAGACAGTGACCCTGCAGCCAGAAACCCTGGCAGAACCGGCCTACCCCACTCACACGAAATTCTTCTACACCGAACGCGGCCTTTATATCGGCGTATTAAGTGAGCAACCGAACGACACATTGATAGAGCGACTCACTTCACGCGATCGCTTTATCAGCCGAGACAGTATTTCCGTTACCATCGATCCCTCGGGCGAAGGCCTTTATGCTTACTGGTTCGCCATCAGCCTGGGCGACTCACTCGCCGACGGTACCGTTCTGCCCGAGCGACAGTTTAGTCGTCAATGGGATGGTGCCTGGCGGGGTGCATCTTCCGAAGTCGAGGGTGGCTGGGTAGCAGAATACTTCCTGCCCTGGTCAATGGTCACGATGCCCGAACAAATAGGCAAATCACGCCGTATAGGTTTTTATATCTCACGGTCCGTATCTCACCTGGGTGAGCGATGGGGATGGCCTGCCCTACCTGAATCTGGCAGCAGGTTTATGAGCGCCCTTCAGCCGCTTGAAATCGACAACATCACACCAAAGAAGCAGTTCACGTTCTACCCGTATGCAGCCACGGGGTACGACGTCATCGACTCAGAAGATGACTACAAAGCAGGTTTTGATATTTTCTGGCGACCTTCATCAAATATGCAGTTAACGGCTACCGTGAATCCCGACTTCGGCAACGTAGAATCTGACGATGTTGTTGTCAATCTGACGTCATTTGAGACCTTTTTTCCTGAGAAGCGCCCATTCTTTCTTGAAGGCCAGGAGATTTTCAGGACAACGCCCCGGGGCAAGTCGAGCGGCAGGGGTACGCCCACCATTCTGGTGAACACTCGCCGAATCGGTAGTCCGCCGAAAGGACTGGATATTGATAACCTCGAACTGACCCAGCTTGAAGACAACCAGCCAACCGAACTGCAGGGCGCAGCAAAGATTACCGGGCAACAGGGTAACTGGCGTTACGGCGTGCTCGCCGCTGTTGAAGATGACACTAAGATTGAAGGTACCATCAACGAACTGGAGGTTGACCTGATCCAGAAAGGTCGCGATTTCGGCGCAGCAAGATTCCTTTATGAGTCCACCACAGGGAACTCTCGAAAAGGGCTGGGCTGGATCACGACATTAGTGTCACACCCCCAGGAAGATGCCGTCGTCCATGGCATCGACGGTCATTACCTTTCACAAGACGGCAAATGGAATATTGATGCCCAGACTTTGTACAGCAATGTTGATGATGTCAGCGGTAGCGGCGCTTTCATCGACGTCAGCTATACCCCGCGCCTGGGTTTAAAACACAGTATTGGGGTCGACTACTTTGACGAAGACCTCGATATCAATGACTTCGGCTTCCTGCGCAGAAACGATGTCATTTCCGCACGATATAAACTGGAAATCACTGAATCAGACCTCGAACATTACAAAACTCGCGAATTTTCACTGTTTTTAAACCAGGAGTACAACACAGACGGTCGACTCGTTCGCAGTGGCATCTTTGCGAACCGCAAGTATAAATTCCATAACAATCATTTCTTATTTACCGAACTGAATTACTTCCCTTCTCGCTGGGATGACACCAACAGCGGCGGGAACGGTGATTTCAAAATCGACCCCCGCTGGCAACTCGGCGGGTTCTATTCAACAGACAGTGCCAAAAAGATAAGTCACGGCTTTGCGGCCTTCTTCAATCAAGAAGAGATAGGCGGCCAGGAACATGTCTGGAAATACGAAATCTCCTGGCGACCCAGTGATCGATTCTCTGCACAGTTAGAACTTCGGTACATCAACAGGACTGATTGGCTGCTCCATCAAAGCGGCCGAGACTTCACAACC
>JABGVY010000531.1 GCA_018645845.1 Gammaproteobacteria bacterium
CGGAGAAAGTCTTTTACATTGGCACGAATAAGCCCTCACAGCTTTCACACTTGCGAAAGCGAATCCTCACGGAATTTGATGAGTTACCAGAAATGGGTGAATACATGCATCGAAGTTACTTCGACGGTGCAGACAAATACTGTAAGGATTCTTTTCTCTTTATTAGGTACTTAGGGAGCGCATTCTTGCCTAAATTGTTCGCGATCAAGTCGTGGGTGGACGGCACAATGAAAAAATTGCCATTTATACCCCACAGTTTTTCTGATCGCACACTCCAGAAACTAGCGAGAATATGGCCAGACCATCTACCAAAACGAATGCGAGAATATCGTAATCGCTATGAACACCACTTGATGATCGTGACAACTGACGAAGTTATTGGAAGTACACGAGCGCTACTGTCTGAAGAGTTCGGTACTGACAAGCCATCAGCAAGCGATAAGAAAGCCGAAGGTGACTACTTTGAATGTACAGACTCTGAAGGTTTGGCAGCTCAAATACATCGTTTCGTAGCAGGGGGTGCGTCTGGGCGCTACGCAATTGTACACGATGAAGAATGTGGCGGATTGATGCCCCTGGACATCGCGTTACCGCGTAATTTCGATGACTGGCACTGCTTATTGCCGCAGGACGTATTGGATCAATTAGCCGCGCCATATGCTTTGGGCCATTTTTTTTGTCAGGTTATACACTGGGATTTCGTCGTGAAAAAAGGCGTTGAAATAGAGCCATTAAAAGCACGGATTCTGGCGATCCTGGATGAACACGGTGCTAAATATCCAGCCGAACACAACGTTGGTCACTTATATGTAGCCGAGCCAGACCTGGCTAACTTTTATCAATCGCTTGACCCCACTAATAGCTTCAATTCAGGTGTGGGAAAGATGTCTAAACTTAAGAACTACAAGACGGCTTAATAGATTTTGGAGCTAGAGAGGCACTATGACATTTAAAGAGGGAACTACGGCACTAGTGACTGGAGCATCCAGTGGGATTGGCGAAGCCACTGCCCGTGCGCTCCGTGTACAAGGCATTAAAGTCTTCGCCGCTGCACGACGCATAGATCGACTGGAAAGGTTGGCTGATGAAACTGGCTGTATCCCGGTTCAGTTGGATGTTCGCGATAGACAAGGAGTAGCTAACTTCGGGGAATCCTATCCAATTGACATCCTTATCAACAACGCAGGACTAGGGCGAGCTTTAGGCTCTATATGGGATGCCGAAATCGAAGACATTGAGATGACGGTCGATACCAACGTTACATCGGCTATTTTGACAATAAAATCTGTACTCCCGGGCATGATAGAACGGGGGCACGGACATATAGTGAATATGAGTTCTGTCGTCGCCCTATATCCCCTTGCTGCAGCACTTTATGGCGCCACTAAAGGTGCAATTCATAAGCTCAGTCGTGATCTTCGAATGGAGCTACAGGGCACCGGTGTGCGAGTGACAGAGATTAATCCCGGCCGAGTAATTTCAGAGTTCTATAATGTTGCGATCGATGATGATGAGAAACTAAAAAAAACTGTACAAACTAATTGCGAAGACCTGATCGCCGACGATATTGCTGATGCAATTGTGTACTGCGTGAGCGCACCCTGGCGGGTCAATGTGAGTCAAATGGAGATTTTACCTACTGAACAAACTTATGGCGGCACCCAGTTCGTACCCTTTGAAAAAAGAAGCCAATAATGAACAAAATTAAGAGCAGCGATTATTGATCCCGGGAACCTTGGTACCGAAAAACAGCTTTGCTGCACAAAGTTAGTCTTCAACTTTGTGAAAGAACAAACGCTCCTCACAATGCTCAGCCGAATCTACCGATAACTCAGGATCTGCTCTTTCGCCTTTCAGATATCCCATTACTTCCACCCGGTATCCATCCGGATCGGTCATAAATCGCATCTGGGCTATCTGTGTATCAAACATATCTCCTTGCCATGCTCCCCCGGGGACTGGTGGGGTGGCATAAAATGAATTCACATCACAGACAAAGACACCTAGATGCGAGAATCCTGTCGGTGCTTTGCCATCACCCCTGCCTACGTACTGTTGCAACTCGAGAACTGGCTCGCCACTTCCTGTGGCGAGAAATGCGAGCTCCCATGAGCTACCTTTCGAACGTTGCCTGCTGAGCAGATCGAATCCAAATTGGTTTTTATAAAACTCAATAGAGCGATCAAGGTCTGTGACGATGATCCCAATGTGATTGAACCTGACCCTGCCACTTTCAATAGAAGGCTCGTCAGGACGAGAGGCGGCTAGAGTTCCCAATTCGATGTCATCGCTATCACCGACCGCCGTGGAGATAATATTCTCACCAGCACCCCCGTTTGAAACTGGCTCAAAAAAACCCAGGCGTATCGCAATATCAATAGTAACCCCGAAGGTCAGGGCAAGCACCAACACACCGGTTGCACTCAGCTTACCCATAATACAACGCTCTAAGACGAGTGCGTTGACTCTCCGGTACGTCTGGTATCCTTATCTGATCGAATAACATTAATCCACCTCAGGCGTTCTTGATCTCCAGTCAATCTTACACCCGTTTATACTCTGAAAATGCAGCTTCGGCACTGGCTTTATCCTCGATTTCTATATGAATGTAATCAGCACTCTCCGGTCTGGTTGCGTTAGCATCTGAGGTGATGGCTTGGTTCGCACCACCACGCCAATGGATTCAGAACCTGCTCGCGTCTATGGTGTGCCCGGTGGAACCAGGGCGCCGGTATTGCCCATCAACAGGGCAGTAGTGTTCTCGCGCGTCTCTTCACCCTTGTATACAGTCAACACGTCTCCTATCGCCTTGTACATTTCGCCAACAATAGCGGCAGGAATATCCCTGACGTCCTTATCAGGGAAACGACCAATATACTTTTTGAGAGTCGAACCCCGGTATCGGGTCAGGAATTAGTCCACCGGGGTGACGCTAACAGTGAGGCTCATTATGGCCAGATACGGACACGACAGGAATGCTGTTATAGCTGCTCCAGCTTGATCAAGCAGTTCTCAGCCCGTTGTCTGGTTTGGTGCTTTGTGTCCGCATCGAACTTGTCCCAGGTTCTATAGACCATCCCAATTCGAGGGTTGCGTTCAAATTTTTCTCGATGACGCACCATGAAATCCCAATACAATGCGTTAAAGGGGCAAGATTGTTCAGTGATCTTTTCTTTTACGTTGTAATGGCACCCCTTGCAGTAATCGCTCATTTTATTGATGTAATTACCACTCGCGGCGTATGGCTTGCTGGCAACGATCCCGTCATCGGCAAACTGACTCATGCCTCGTGTATTGGGCAACTCTACCCACTCAATCGCGTCACTATAGATGCCAAGGTACCATTGGTCTAAGGCGTCGGGGTCGATACCGGCGATAAGCCCGAAAACACCCGTGACCATCAGTCGTTGAATGTGATGAGCGTAACTGTGTTCCAAGGATTGATGCACTGCGAGGGAAACGCAATTCATCTTGGTATCGCCTGTCCAGAAGTAGTCAGGCAAAGCGCGGGTCGCTTTGAGCGCATTCATCTGCGCGTAATTCGGCATGTTAGCCCAGTAGATTCCGCGAATGAATTCACGCCACCCTAAAATCTGCCGAACGAAGCCCTCTACCTGGCTGATATCAATGTCACGCTTACGTTCGAAGGCATCAATGGCGGCGTCGATAACCTCTTTAGGGTGAAGCAGCTTTGCATTGATAGAAAAAGAAAGCCTTGAGTGAAAAAGAGACCACGAGTGCTCGGATTTCTCGGTCATGGCATCTTGAAAATCGCCGAACCTTGGCAAAGCGAAATCGCAAAAATAGTCGAGCAGGGCCAAAGACTGTTCCCGATCCGCGGGTAATTCTAATGTTTCTTTCGCTGTGCCACTGAAGTTAATCTGGTGGTGCTTTAATCGCTGCAAGATTTCGCTGACATCATTAGCGAAGGTGAGAGGTTCAGGTATAAGCGGTAGGTCGACTGTTTTCAACTTGCGCCGATTGGTTGCGTCATAATTCCATTGACCTCCTAGCGGTTCCTCCTGATCCATAAGAACGTTCAGTTGTTTGCGCAGCTTGCGATAAAATTGCTCCATCCGGTGCGCTTTTCCAGGCTTGAAATGACGAGTAAGGTCCTGAAAGGGGACGAGAAAGTGCTCTGTGTCATGTTCCTTAACTTCAACATGGGGAATGTCTAGCGCCCTGAGTTGGGTTAGCAGTCTGTGTTCGTCAGGTCTTTGATAATTGACGCGGTTTACCCCATAAAAATCAGCCAATAAGCGCAAGAGTTCATCGGCGCTATCGACCGACTGGGTGTCATCAAGGGTCAAGTGCAGCACTTGGTGTCCTTCGGCAGCCAGAGACTCTGCGAACTTCTGCATTGCGAGAAAAAAGGCACAGATTTTTTGTGCATGGTGTGGGACGTAAGACGCTTCTTCGTGCAACTCCGCAATGACAAATACCGTGTCTTCTCGCGGTTCGTTATACCAAGAGTGTTGGTGGTTGAGCTGGTCCCCGAGGATGAGGCTGATGCTGGTGACCGATGGGAATGACGGTAAGTTCATAGTAACTACCAGGGGATTTCCGTGCCGTCCCAAGACCAGAAGCGGCCACTGTGTTGTGGCGTCAGATTGTCAAGGACCGACTTTAGGTGCGAGGCGCTTTCGTCCGGACTGAAAAGGTGTTTATTGCTATTAGCCGTAAAGGGGCTGGAAAGCGGGCTGATGACCGTACCTGGGTGCAAGGCAGCGACCGTACATTTGGGTAGCGCAAAACCCCACTCGATGGCGAGTGTTTTGAGCACCATGTTGAGCGCGGCTTTAGAGGCACGGTAGCTATACCAGCCTCCAAGGCGATTGTCTTCGATAGAACCCACCTTTGCCGAGATGCTGGAAAAGGACCCTGCTTGGCTGGCTTTTAGCAAGTGACGAGAGTGTTTGGCTAACAGCAAAGTAGGAAGCGTGTTGATTTCCATATTTTTCAAGAGAGAAGATGGGTTAGTCCGGCTGATCGACTTTTCGGGTTGAACCCCGCTGCCGTGAAGAAAGCCGACGGCGTTGATGACACCGTCAAGTGTCTCAAGGTTGCTGAGGGTGTTGTGGACGGCTTCGTCGTCAGTCAGATCCATTTGGGTTGTGCTAATTTTTGCCGAAGTCGTTTCTGGCCGGCGAGAGTGCCAGGTGAGCGTGACTTTCTCGACACGATCATCCTGCGCAAAGCAATGGGCGAGTGCGGTACCGATGGTACTGCCGGTGATTAGCAAATGCCGACGATGGCTGTGATTTGGGCTCATAAAAATGTTACGTCAGGGACTGCGACATGGATCTCTATTTTAACGAGTTCAATGGACAAAGCCCGAGACCTAAATCAGACGGGCGATGGCAGGTAAACTGGTGGCGTCAGCGTTCTTTTCCGTAGCCAGTGATGTAAGGCTAGGGCAAAACCTGGCGTATGGTCCAAAGCCCATTCCGGAGCGTAGAACTCGCATGAAAAATTTGAAAGCAAGAAAAGCGCAGCAGAAGGACCTACCAGCGATAAATCGCCTGATCGAACGAGCGGTCATGAACTGGCCGATGGCAAAGCGCGTGAAGCGTTTGACCGTGCCTGTTTTGCAATACGATGAGTCAGATTTAGCCTTTTTTGAGTTGCACGTCGCGACCATCAAGGACGAAATC
>JABGVY010000423.1 GCA_018645845.1 Gammaproteobacteria bacterium
GATGAGTCTTTTGTGTTCCAGAAAGATGAAGTGCTTCGTGATACCAGCCTTGAGGCACTCGCAGGATTAAAACCTGTTGCGCGGGAAGATGGTGTTCATACTGCTGGAACTTCCTCGCAGATAGCTGATGGTGCTGCGTCAGTTCTGCTTATGACAGCATCCAAAGCTGCCGAGCTTGGTGTGAAACCCATCGCGCGGGTAGTTGATGCTCAGTTAGTCGGTTGCGACCCTGTGCTAATGCTCGAAGGTCCAATCCCCGCCACTGAGAAAATGCTCAAGAAAACCGGGCTTAACATTTCTGACATCGATGTGTTCGAGGTCAATGAAGCCTTTGCTTCGGTTGTACTGGGCTGGGCTAAAACAGTCGGAGCCGATATGGCGAAGGTTAACCCCAACGGCGGTGCGATTGCGCTCGGTCATCCTCTTGGTGCCACAGGCTGTTTCCTGACCACAAAGGCGGTGCATGAGTTGCAGCGCACCGACGGAGAATACGGCTTAATCGCGATGTGTTGTGGTGGCGGGCTTGGTACAGGAACCATTATTCAGAAAATTTGACGTCCAACGGGCATCACCCTGAGCGAAGTCTAAAGATTTTTAACGGGGTATACCTAGCGTCATCGTGAGCGCGGACCTTTTGGGTTACGTCGTACAGCGGGATAGCACCGCTTAGGTTGGGATGAGGCTATTGGTTGGGATGAAATTTTTGGTTGGGAAGAATTTGTTGGTTGGGAAAAGTTTTTGGTGGGACAGTATTGGTCAGCCTGAGAATCTCAGGTACCTGTGATTCTCAAGTAAATGTAGAGCAGATAAGCGCCAAGGAAAACCCCGCCGACGGTCCGACTCATTATTTGGCCCCGCATAATAAATACTGGAATTAGTACAGCTGCAAAAAGTAGGGTGGCTATGATGTCCGTCGTACCGTGTTCGGGTATTGATAGCGGGTAAATCATAGCACTGATAGGCAAAACCAGCAGGATGTTAAAAATGTTCGAACCTATGACGTTACCCACGCATAGGTCTGCCTCCTTGCGCATCGCGGCGATGATCGATGTGACAAGTTCGGGAAGGCTGGTACCGATTGCGATGACGGCTATACCAATAATGGTTGTTGAAACGTTCAGTATTACTGCAAGTTTTACCCCATGGGTTATTGTCAGTTCGCCTCCGAGGCCCAGGAAAAAGATGCCAGCAAGGATGAACATCCAGGCTCGTGATGTGGTGCCGAGCTGTGGGGACAAACTGGCAATCGTGGCCAGTAGTGGGTCCTCCACCTGCCTGAAAAAGTCCATTATCATGATGTAGACGAAAATACCGAATAACAAGAGCAGCACTAACCCGTCCGACCGATCAAGTATGGGGTCAAAACCCTTGAGCTGGGAGTCTAACGTCATGATCATCAGGGTGGTTGTCGCCAGAAGGAGCAAAGGCAATTCACGCCTGATGATTTGTCCTTCGATCGCAATCGGCGCGATCAGCGCTGCCGTACCCAGAACCAGGCCAAGATTCGCAAGATTGGAACCAGCGATGTTGCCAAATGCAATGTCGGTTTCGCCGTCTAGGGCTCCCATGACGCTTATCACAAGTTCAGGTGCACTGGTGCCGAATGCGACAACGGTTAAGCCGACAACGAGTGGCGATATGCCATGTGCTTCAGCAATACCGGAAGCGCCGCGAACAAGGGATGCACCGCCTACGAGCAGCAGGGTCAAGCCAGCCAATAAAAGTAGGACGGTTGTCATGTGGTCAGTTTATCTGGGTTAGCTTCTGAATGGCAGAAGAGTCTTGTTGCTCCAGAGCGTCCAGACGGTTCAGGGACAGCTGCCTGTAGGGTTCAAGAAATTCCTCTATTTCTTTTAGGGGGTTCGGGTTCAGCGAGTACCAGCGCTTTTGGCCATCGGGTTTTACCACCACCAGCTTCGCTTCCCGCAGGTATTTGAGGTGTTTGGAAACCGCGGGCTGGCTGAGGTCGGATCGGGTAACCAGCATATTGACGGTACATGGTTCCTGCCGGATGGCTTCGAGTAGTCGGCGGCGATTGGGTTCTGCCAGGGCATTAAATGTATCCATGGGCGTAAATATACCTATATCGTTATATAACTGTAAATGAATATAGTAAATTGTTGTCGACCGTTAACTATCCTGTGATGTCACGTAGCTATCTCGGCGGACCATGGGCTATCCTTCGACCTTCATGATTGTTAACAACCAATTTAGGGGTTAGATGTGAGTGATTTAAAAGGGCAGATTGCGGTTGTCACGGGTTCAAGTCGAGGAATTGGCAAAGGGATTGCCCTGGCATTGGCAGAGCAGGGCTGCACTGTATACGCGACGGGCAGAACTATCGGTGACGGTGATCGAACCATCGACACAACAGCGCGCCAGGTCACTGCTGCGGGTGGAGTGGGTCATGCTATCCGGTGTGATCATGGTGATGACGATGACATCGCACGGTTGTTTGAGCAGATTGGTCAAGAAGCAGGCCGTATCGATATTCTTGTCAATAATGTCTACAAAATTCCGAGCCCGCCAGCCTGGGGTGGCGGTTATTGGGATCACCCTATCTCGATTTGGGATGATCAGGTCGGTATTGGCCTGCGGGCGCATTATGTCGCGAGCTGGCATGCTGCGGGGTTGATGTTCGAAAGTGACAATGCACGAATGTTGAATGTATCGTCACCGGGTGGTCAGAGTTATCACTTTTCTTCGTCTTATGGTGCGGGTAAAGCAGGCCTGGACCGCCTAACGGCAGACATGGCAGTCGAGCTTCAGCCAAAGGGTATTCCTGCCTGTGTGCTGTATCCAGGGTCTGTGTCGACTGAATTTATTCAGGACGCTGCAGAGGAACAGGGTATGGACCTATCTCAGTCACAAACGCCATTGCTGGTTGGGCGGGCGGCCACTTCATTGCTCATGTCGGATGACATGATGGCACGTACCGGTACCATCCAGTGGGTGGAAGATCTCATTGCGGAATTTGATCTCTTTGATGAAAATGGCTCTCGTCCAACAGCGAAATATGCCCAAAGGGATAGCTAATGGAATTTGCTGTCGCAGTCGCCTCCGAAACCGATTCCTGGAAGCATGTAAAGCGAGCAGAAGAACTGGGTTTCCACTCAAGCTGGTTCTATGACACGCAGCTTCTGAATCCGGATGTTTTTATTTGCATGGCACTTGCTGCTGCAAATACATCATCTATTCGACTGGGTACCGGCGTCCTGATTCCATCCAATAGAATTGAGCCGGTGACCGCGAATGCTTTCGCAACCCTGAACAAACTGGCGCCGGGTCGTATTGACTTTGGCGTTGGTACAGGTTTTACCGGTCGCAGAACCATGGGGCTTAAGCCGATTGCGCTTGCAAAGATGAAACGCTACATAGAGCGGGTTCAGTCGTTGTTACTCGGCGAGACGATAGAATGGGATTTGGAGGCTCAGACGCAGAAAATTCGTTTTCTTAACCCTGACCTTGGACTCATTAATATTGACGACCCTGTGGATCTGCACATCTCAGCGATGGGTCCGAAAGCACGTCGCCTTGTGGCAGAAATGAAAGCCGGGTGGCTGAATTTTGGTAGTGACCCTGCCTCTCTGATCAGGGAGCTTCAAGATATGCAGAAGGCCTGGCAAGGAACTGGTGTCGATGAAGTGGCGCAGCACAGCACGGTGTTTGCGCTGGGTGCAGTACTCAGCGGTACCGATGCTGAAAATCGAGAAAAATTAATGGGTCAGGCCGCCCCGTGGACGGCCGTGATGTTCCACAATATGCTCGATGGCGTGATGCCAGTGCCTTTGAATCTTCCAGAGGATATTGCAGTGATCGTTGATAAGTACCAGCCTTTGTTAAAAGATTATCAGCCAGAAGACGCAAAGTACCTGACGATTCATCGTGGCCATCTAATGTTTCTCAGGGAAGAGGAAAAGAAACTGATTACGCCTGAACTTGTGCAGGCAACATCATTCAGCGGTTCGTCTGACGAGCTCGTCGATAGAATCAGACAGTTGGGTGAAGCTGGATACAGCCAGTTCGCGATCCAACTGGTTCATGGCCAAGAGTCTGCCCTTGAGGAATGGGCAGATGTTTTTGAAAGAGTTTAGGGTGTCTTTTGCGTGTTCATCCAGAATAACGTCCAGAGGGTTGCCGGTCTTTGAATATGGCCTGAGCTATCCCGGTCGGTGCCAGAATGGTTTCCGGGTGCAACGATTATTATTGCGTTTGTGAAATAGCTAGTGCCTGGTCGATATCCCAGAGAATGTCATCGATAGACTCAAGGCCCACTGAAATTCTGATCATATCTGGCGACACGCCCGCAGCGATCTGCTCTTCGTCGTTCAGTTGGCGGTGGGTCGTTGATGCAGGATGGATAATCAGGGTCTTCGCGTCGCCAACATTCGCCAGGTGACTCATGAACTCTGCGCTCTCGATAAACTTGACGCCAGCAGCCTGGCCACCCTTGATGCCGAAAGTGAGGATGGAACCCGCGCCTTTGGAGAGATATTTTTTTGCGAGTGGTGCGTAAGCATTGTCGGGCAAGCCGGCATATTTCACCCAGCTGACGGCGCTGTGGTCATTCAAAAAGTGCGCAACTTTTTCTGCATTTTCGACATGTCTTTCCATTCGCAAGTGCAGTGTCTCCAGACCCTGCAGGAACATAAAGGAATTGAAGGGCGAAAGACTTGGGCCCAATGTCCTTAGGGTTTCTAGCCGGCACTTGGTGATGTAGCCGAAGTCGCCGAAGGTCTCATAAAAGCGAATCCCGTGGTAACCCTTCGATGGCTCGACCATTTCCGGGAACTTCCCGTTGTCCCAGGGGAATTTCCCTGATTCGATGATGACGCCACCGATAGAAGTGCCATGACCGCAAATAAACTTGGTGGCGGAATGCACCACAATGTCCGCGCCATGTTCGAAAGGCCTGCATAGGTATGGCGATGCGAAGGTGTTGTCGATCATTAACGGAATACCGAATTCATGTGCAATATCGGCCACAGCCTGGATATCAATCAGGTTGTTAGAGGGGTTGCCGATGGTCTCGATGAATACACAGCGAGTCTTGTCTGTGATAGCCGCGCGAAAATTTTCGGGGTCATCGGGGTCAACAAACGTTGTGTTGATCCCCATACGACGAAAGTTCACGTCAAACTGGGAGTAGGTGCCGCCATATAACGTGCTGGCCGAGACGATCTCATCACCATTAGATAGCAGTGTGAGCAGCGCGGTCATTTGTGCCGCCAGACCCGACGCTACTGCCAGTGCGGCGGTTCCGCCTTCCAGCGCCGCCATGCGCTCTTCGAACATGGCCGTTGTTGGATTGGATAAGCGGGTATAGATGTTTCCAAAGGTTTGCGCATTAAATAGGCTTGCGGCATGGTCGGTATCGTCGAAGACATAGGCGGCTGTTTGGTAAATAGGCGCAGCTCGTGAACCGGTTGCGGGGTCAGGAATTTGTCCTGCATGAAGGCAGAGTGTCTCGAAGTCGTATTCATGGTCTGGCATGGGTCATCCTGTTTTCATTTATTACGCTCCAGGTGGAGCTTGTTTGTCTCTCGCTGCGGGTTTGATATTTCAAGCTACTCGCACTCCAATTCACGCCGCAGGCTTTCCGTTCACGCCGCAGGCTTTCCGTTCACGCCGCAGGCTTTCCGTTCACGCCGCAGGCGCTTTACACCACCCGCCGAGGGCGTTTGCTGGAGATAACCCCCGTGTTGACGCCGGACCAGTTAAGGCCGCCGAAGAGTCGGGCGTATTCGATTTTCATGCAGCGGTCCATTACTACGGTCATGCCTTTGCTTCTGGCCACTGCGGCTGCTTCTTCGTTGGCTATGCCCAGTTGCATCCAAAAAACCTTGGCGTCCAGTTTTTCTGCGCCGTCAATATAACCGGCGACATGCTCTGCGCGCTGAAATAGATCAACAATGTCGACAGGTTCGTCAATCGAGGCCAGGTCAGGTACGCAGCGCTGCCCGAGTATTTCGTCATAGTTAGGGTTCACGGGTATAACCTTGTAACCGTGGTCCAACAGATACTTCGCCGCAAAGTAACTTGGCCTAAACCAGTTGCCCGATAGACCAACCATGGCGATCGTGGAGGTCTCCTCAAGGATGCGCCGAATCTGGCTGTTTGAAAGATTATCCGCGGTCATGTCTGCTCTCCATAAGTAGCCCTGATTGTACCTCAAGCGCTGCTGCTTGTTTTTAAACCACGTTGGGGTATGTCTTGTTGGGGCCTTGACTCTAATGGCGGTCGGGTCAGGCTTATCACCGCTAGATCAAGGTGGATTTGATACGTGTTCCTTGCCGCTTCAAATAACCGTGCCTGAGGTTATCTATCCGCCCAGTCTAGGCTGATAACACAGCCAATGCTGCCGCCGCTAATGACAGCAATTTTACCCGGAAAATGCTTCCTGAATGTCCTTGGCCACTATTACAAAAATAATTGGGTTAAAGCGGGTCTACTCAGGACATTAATCAATAGTCGTGTCAACCACCGCTCGGTTCTCGAGTCAAACGGCGTTCGATAACCTGGTTCTAGTACCTGGTTCTAGTACCTGGTTCTAGTACCTGGTTCTAGTACCTGGTTCTAGTACCTGGTTCTAGTATTTGGTACTAACAACGCTTGAACCCAATCAAGGGCCTTACTTCTCCATTTGTGGAACGCCTTCGTCCAACGCTACCCAATTCTGCTTGGTACTGCACCAAACGTGAAAACCCGGCGTGAACGCTGAAGTATCGTCTAACGTTCCTGTTTTCAGGAACAATAAGTCGGGCTGGCTGGGAATAGCGGAGTAAATCGGTGAGCCGCAATTACC
>JABGVY010000532.1 GCA_018645845.1 Gammaproteobacteria bacterium
GATTTTGGTTTCATTTTGTTTCCTCAGGTTATTAAACAAAAACACAGTTCCGCCATTGGAGTGTGTGTTAGCTTTATTAAGCATGGGAAATGCGGCATCTTAGAGGGCTGTTTGTGTTGTACTGCTGATCAATTGTGTCAGGAATAGGGCAGCTACAAACTTAATACTGCTGTTAAGGAAAATTGTTCATGAACTATCGACTGGCTATTATCGAAGACGACAACCTGCTGAGGGAAAACTATACAGACGTTTTCGGAAGGCAGGGTTATCTCGTGGATGCCTACTCAAACCGGGAACAGGCCCAGGAAGTTTTCCAGTCCAGACTACCTGATCTGGCGATTATTGATATCGGGCTTGGTGACGAGGTCGATGGTGGCTTTGCACTTTGCCAGTGGTTAAGGGCAAAGTCGCGCACCTTACCCATCATATTCCTGAGTGCCAGGGATGACGACATCGACATCGTTAGTGGCCTCAGAATGGGTGCAGATGATTACCTGACCAAGGATGTCAGCCTGCCGCACCTGGTTGCTCGAGTGGCTGCTCTGTTTCGCCGCATTGAAGCGCTTGCCTCTGACGAAGATTCAAGCACTACGACGATCTCAGAGGGAAATCTTCATATGGATGTGCAGCGGCTTACCTGTCGCTGGAACGAGGTGGTGGTAGAGCTGACGCTGACAGAGTTCTGGATGATTTACGCGCTGGCCAAACGGGTTGGGCACGTGAAGAGCCGTGAGCAACTCATGGATGAAGCCCAGATGGTGGTTGATGAAAGTACGATTACTTCGCATATCAAACGAATCCGGCGGAAATTCCAGGTACTCGACTCGAAGTTTGACTGTATTGAAACTGTGTATGGCATGGGTTATCGGTGGAACAGCCACCAGTGAATCTAATACCGGCAGGGTGGACCAATAGGGTTGTTGCTTTCATCCTTCGAGACTAGTTTGTGCAGGGGGGTTAAGCCGAGCTTTATCTGTTTCAAAGCGTCGACCTGCGAAGAAAAACAGCGGAATTGCCGACAGTGAGATGACCGTAAACCAAAGTAATGTCTGGGTGTAAGGTTCTGGGCTTTTGATGTCAATCAGATAATCGATATAGATCCCAGCGAGACTAACTCCAATTGCCACACCAGCCATATTTAAGAGCAGGATATAAAAGGCCACCACGGTTGCTCTGATCTCTTCTGGAACCAGTTCTTGAACAGTCGCGAAGGTGGGTCCATAAAAGCAGCCGAGCTGGAAAAAGCCTGTAGCGACACCTACCCAAAACACCCAGTGATCTGGTTCGACCAGACGGTAGGCGATATTAACGGGCGCTAAAGCAAGCATGACGAAAAATAGAAACATCGGGCGACCCACACCGGTCTTTTTCAGAAAATAGTCTCCTCCCAGCCCGCCGAACAGATTGCCGGCGATGCCGGCTACGATCCCGACCCACCCGGTAATCTGGGCAATTTCGGCTTTATCAAAACCCCGTTCCTGGACATACCACAATTGGTCAAAAGTGGCGGCGCCCAGGATAAAATGAAAGGCAACCCCACCGCCGATGGTCATCATTAGCGCTGGTGATGCTCTCAATGCACCCGCCAGCACTTTTAATAGCTCCAGGAACCCTGGGCTGTCTATGTCGGACCCTGCTTCGTCGTTCTTAATAGGTCGCTTGGGGTCCTTCAAAAAATACATCACAACGGCAAGGGCAAGACCAATGGCACCCAGCAAATAAAAGCAATTACGCCAACCAATGGCAGGCCCCATATAGCCAACGATGAGCAGGCTGACCCCAACCCCTATGGGGACACCCATATAATAAAAGCCTGACGCAAAACCCAGGCGGTGAGATGGGAATCGGTCCGCAAGTAAGGACATTGATGTTGGGGTAAGGATCGACTCACCTACACCAATCAACATCCGCGGCGCAGCCAGTGATAAAAACCCTTTAGCCATACCGGAAGCGGCGGTTAAAAGGCTCCAAAGTCCAAGCCCCACCGCAATAAAACGGGTTCGATGAATCCGGTCAGCCAGGGTACCCATAAAAAGACCAGCGACAGAATAAAATGTGAGAAAAATCAGCCCCGTTAGAAGCCCGAACTGCGTATTGCTCAGGCCAAGGTCTGGAACGATGAAGTTCGAAAAACTGGCCAACAACTGCCGATCAACAAAGTTCATTACATTGAGCAGTGTAAGAAAGCCTAAAAAGCCATAACTTCTGAACGTGACCACTGGAGTG
This sequence comes from Gammaproteobacteria bacterium, assembly GCA_018645845.1. Lineage (GTDB taxonomy): Bacteria > Pseudomonadota > Gammaproteobacteria > Pseudomonadales > Azotimanducaceae > UBA9659. Next base: position 2,227 of record JABGVY010000532.1, read on the forward strand.
GTTTGACTCATATTGATTCACCTCAGGCATAGAATACGCACTTCATGAATAGAGCAGTGCTCCTGGTGAGAATGTAGCACTAATCGCGTGAAGGAAGGAAGGTGCTGTTAACGGATGAGGATTATAGTTTATAGACGCATGCTGGTCTGGTGAGCGCTGTGACCTTGCAGGTTTGCTGACCAGGGGTTTGATTGGTTGATATTGGATTTTCAGCAAGGCCCTGCGAAAAGCAGGGTCGGTCGGAGTGTTTTTGACCTGCTTACTTTTTTTTAGCTATTGAGTTGCCCGGAAAATCTCCGTCCCGTTGCAGTAAAACAAGATCCATTTTTCTCCGACTCGAGACGTCTCGACGATCGGGTACAATAACCCCGGGTCTTGGATCGCGGCGGTATCTTAAGCGCCGGACAGCTTTTCGATGTTCAACGAATCCCGGTTGCTGTGAGATATCATCCAAATCTGGAATCATTTCAACCTCGCATTCGCAGCCAGTTTCAATAATACGAATCGCCATGCTCATGGCGCGGTCCTCAGGCAAATTGCTTTTGATCACAAAATCTTTGCCGCTAAAGAGCTTCTCGATTTGCTTGTCTTTCACCTTGAATAACTGTTGAAAACGAGATTTTGCCTCCGCAATGTCGAATTCACCCGTTAGTGAACCGCAAAAAACAATTTGATAGAGGGGTTCGTCAGGTGTTTCCTGTTTATCTGCCATAGGATTCCCAGAAGATTTTGAGGATACGGAGTTTAAACCGCATTTATGCCCGATTTCAAAAGTATCTTGATTGGGAGTATTTGCGAAAAGAAGTCCCCGGGTACGCCGTTAGGAAATATTGAATGCCGCTAATGACTGGACAACAGGGGCTGTCTGTTTGAAAAGAATCGAAAATGACACAACTGCTTGCGAGACTTTCTTTCGAAAGTGTGCGAACCCCTGCTTGGCATCCATCAGTCTTTTGGTCTCGATGATTCGCGTCTAGTAGAAGGCGCCTTTCGCTGGGTCGAATCCGGACCCTCCCAGGCCGTAATCAGCTCGGAGGAGCCAATCGTGTTTGTGAAACCGGCTATTTTCCCCGTCGCAGTCGCGTACCTTGTAAAAGCGACATGGTCAATTCTTCAGCACTAAAGTCGTCCGGGAAATAAACGCCCGAGATCCTGGCGGCATGAATACTGGCGCCATCGAGATTAGCGCCGCGCAGGTCAAGACCTCGCAGGTCAGCCTGACGAAAATAACAATTACTTAGATCCAGGCCATCGGCATTGATCCCGGTAAGATTCACGCCGCGAAAGTCTGCGCCAATAAGATCGAACTGGGTTCCCTTCTCACGCTCGCTATTGAATGTTTCGACGTTCCCCTCCCGCACCAGCCGATACATTGCATTGTCTTTGATCTTTGGTTCTTCACTCATCGTTGTCGCTCCCAATTAGCATCACTAAACCTTCTGATAACTATTTATTGTTGGCTAGCCGTTGCACGTTTGATTGATGGTGGTTGCACTGCAATATGCAGGGCTTTACAACAGATTGGCTTGCCTGCCCCGGCAAGGGGTTTCAATTGTCCCCTGATGACTGATACCAGATAGGTGAGGACCACGCCATCTCGGTTGTCATCTCTGGATAATGCCCGTTAGTGCATACTGCCGGGCGAGCATCCGCCGCAATTTTTTCGCAATCATAGGTGTGCCATCGAGGGGTTTGACGCTCAACGGCACGCAGGTAATAGTAAGTGGGCTTAGTCGGATCAAAGTCTTCATCGGTAAAGGTCCGGCAGAAACTGCCCCGGCCATCATCGGCTTCAGCTACCGTAATGACCTCGTTGCGCATCTGGCCGTCAGTGTCTACCCAGCCCTTGATCAACTGCAGCGATTTTAGGCTTTGGCCGAGTGGATCCTGTGTTGCCCAGGCCAGTAGCGTTGGCTGCTCACTGCCCGCAGTGGCGGGGAGATCGCTGCCCATAGGTACGCCATCTCGATAGGCAATATCAATCATGTCGGCCTGTTCGCAAAGGTTGTCTGCAAATGACCAGCCTGCAAATAACCTGACTTTGATCCGTGGCCCGGATGTACCGAATACCTCTCGGCGTAGCATGGCTTCGAAGATAGCATCACGGGTGTTTTCCGTGGCCCACACCCCGGCTAATCCGCCAGGGTTGCCATCAATACCGCTGGTCAACAGTCCTGGTTCAAGGCGTTTGGCTGGCGAACTTTCGCCGCTCACCGCACCCTGCCAGTTCGACTCCAGCACACCACCCGGATTGGCTGAGTGTGTGTCGGTAGCGGCAATGATGCCCAGTTTGATGGGGTTCAGGCCAATCTGCCGCGTCTCTTTCAAGCCAACGAGTAAAGCGGAGCGTTGAAAGTCAGTGGCGTCGACACAGCCTGCGCCGATCATGCCGTATGAACCATTCACGCCAGGTTGGCACTCGTTTGTAACCATTAAGGTCGTGCCGGTTACCAAGGCACCATCTACCACCCGTTGCGTCGGCACGGTTTTTTCTTCGCCGAAAGTTCTTACTGCTTCCACATTACAAAGTTCATCAGGAGCGCCCAGCACGGTGGTAAGACCGTTGATACATTCTGAACCGCCTTTGTGCTGGAAAATTTCCATAATGGGTTCTCGCCTGAGGCGAGTTTCGGCGTAGCCGCGTTTTGCATCGATGGTGTCTTCCAGCCCCTTGTAGGGTGCCATCCTGCCGTTAGCCAAGTTCGTATTGTGGGGAATGGTTAAGTAGTCACAGCCTTCTGACTTCAGACAGACATCATCCAGACCAGCCCACAGCGCAGTGTCAATAGGCGCCTCGACGTAACTGACCGGCAACTCAGGCACATTTTCGTCTCTGAAAATCACGTTTCGATGGTAGTTAGAAGTGCCTGGTGTACCGGTGTATTCATAGGCAACAAAGCTTGTAAATTCACAAGGTGTGTTGGCTGAATTGGCAGCAGCCTGCATGGCCTGCCAAGGTGGTTTTGCGTAATCGAGACAACGGCTGCCATCGTCAAGGCAGACATCAGAAATCCTTGATGGTGTTTGAGTCGTGATGACTGAACCGAACATGCGCATACCGGTCCGTTCATCAATCCGAGTATTGGTACAAAACTTGGTGTCGTAGGCCGGTGAGCCCTCGGTTCTGCAGAGGGAACGCTCACCCAGAAACTCGCCATGGTCGGTTACCGCAAGGAAATCCAGTGGGCGGTCAATTTGCGCGGCACCGACGGGTTCGCCTGCCTCACTTAACGGGAAAAACTTGATAGCTTCACCCCTGGCAAACGCATTGGCATCAATGGGTGTTGCACCAAAACTATTGGCGGCTGCGTCAAACGAAAACTTGGTGTGCACATGGACATCACCAAATAGTGCGATGCCGTTGGGGGACTGATCTTGGCAGCCCGTATCGATTAGCGGCGTTGCCGCTGTGGCTTCGGCAGTTGGTGTGGTTGTAGACGGCGCTTCAGTTCCGTCACAGGAAGACAGTAGCGGGATAAGCAGAAAAACAACGAATCTAACCATGGGTATGTCTTCATCAGTATGTATGTTCAGCATAGGCATTCGAAGTGGATAAAACCACACATTTGGGAAAGCTAAAAAAGCCGCCGCTTTGCCCCGAACTACTCGATTCGCTCCAGAGGAGTAAGTCCCAATACTTCACTGAAAGTATTGTGGAAATGATGCAGTGCAGGTTCATTGCGCCCGAACATGACATGTTTGAGCTGCCCGCTTTCCGCTGACCTCTGTTGTAATTCGCCCATGACATAATCTTCGTATTCGATCGTACTGGTAAAAACTTCCATCGTGCCTTCGACACTGGGTAAACGATTACCTTCCCCATAAACAGTCTCCGCTGAAACTTCCTGCACACTACCATCAACTTTGGCTGCTTCCGCTGCGTCAAGGTGGGCCTGGGATAGATACACCATAATGCGGGAAGTGGAGCGACCAGGATTGTCCGGGTCCGGATACATTTTTACCATCGTGCAGGTACCGTTGCCGGGTATAAGCGTTATGTTCGGGAACAGGTAGTAAAGCACGAACGCGGCACCAACATGAATATCCCAATCGGCCTCGGGGACATCTTTGTACTGGGTTAAGGCTCTTGAAGCCGTCACGAAGCGATGATGACGGCCAAACTTTTCCAGGTGAAGATTGTTGCCTGGGATGATCTTACCCAGTGTATCTTTGTGCAGTTTCCCGAAATGATAAGTTTCTCCAAAGGTATCATTCGCCAGCTTCCAGTTGAGATTCATCGTAAGGTTTTTGTTGCCGGCATAAACGATCTCGCCTAAGTTGAAGGATGCCAGCTCCTCTGCAAGTTCAGTCCCCAGTAGCGCATCGATATCCAAGTTGCCGTCCGGCTGCGGATGTACCCACAACAACCCGTCGCGCTCAACGGCAGGCAATTCAATCAAGCCGTTACAACTCTTATCGACCATACCGAAATGGTCCTGATCCGGAATCGATACAAGTTCGCCGGCATTCGAGTAACCCCAGGCGTGAAAAGGACAGGTAAAGACATTCTTACGTCCCCGGTCTTCTTGGGTAAGACGCACAGCTCGATGGCGGCAGGCATTGAGAAACGCACGAAACTGGCCACTATTATCCCGTGTCGCCAGTACCGGGGTGCCGAAATCATCGATCGCCATATAGCTGCCGATTTCTGGAAGGTCGCCAGACAAGCCAATCAGTTGTGGATGGTTTCTGAACAACAAATCCCATTCTTTCCTGGCAACTTCCGGACAAACATAAGGCGAAGTAGACATGCGATACTGCACACCAGCGTCTATATTTTTGCCTTCTTCAACCTGTCGTATTAATTCCTTCAGGATATTGACCACGACTTCCTGCTTCATCTGAACCTCCCTAATGTGGACGTTTCAAAACCATGTCTTTTCGACGAGGGCATGGTTGTGAGGATAGGCATTATTAATCACACTTTCTTGAGCACGGTCAAGTAGTGCGAGTGCTGACCATCAGAACCCAAGCGACAATTTTTTCGCATAACTGTGTGGCGCAGAGCAGAAATAGGAGTATGCGCCGCGGTCAGGAGTGGCGTTCCTTGATCTCCGCAGAGCGCTACTGCACTGGTTGCCAGTTGCTCAAACGATGTAATTCGGGTCGAGCTCGCTTTATCGCAGCCTGTCAATGTATGGCCAAAACCTGCTCCGATCTCCAGGAAGACCTAAATGAGAGTGAATACGATTTCAATCGTCAGGTCATCTTCAACTCAGATATATGCTTGGATACCGAGTATCATACGAGCGCATAGCTGCTCGCAGGTAGCGCTAGTGGTCACAAAAGAACGGGACTCAATAGTTTAATCATTTGATCAAACAAATCGCCAATGACTGATCGCACTAACAGCAATTTCAATAGTAAGACCGAGCTGAAGGCAGTTCTAAATCTTGGTTGGCCAATTGTTTTGACGCAGCTGTTTATCATGCTGACCGGCTCTATCGACGCGGCAATGGCCGGTCACTACAGCTCCACAGACTTAGCAGGTGTCTCTCTCGGCGGTATGATTATGTGGCCAGTATTCATGCTGATGACCGGACTGACCATGGCGCTTACGCCTATTACTGCTCAGTTACGTGGCGCGCGCCAAGAAAAAAACGTTGGCCACCAAATTCGTCAGGGTCTCTGGGTTTGTTGCGCAACAGCCAGCATACTTGTCGTGACCATGGCATTTGGTGGCAACGTGTTCGTATGGTTTGAGCTGGACCCTGGCGCAACTGAAATAGCCAAAGCCTACCTTGCTGCGGCCGCGTGGGGCGCACCACCGGTCGTCTTTTATGTCGCGCTCAGGCACACCTTTGAAGGGCTCGGTCACCCTCGGCCTCCTATGTGGATTGCTGGCAGCATGATCCCAATCAATGCATTCCTCAATTATGGTTTTATATACGGTCAGTTCGGGTTGCCGGAACTGGGCGGGGTCGGCTGCGGATATGCAACGGCAATCGTATTTTGGGTCGAACTCGTTTTGATGCTGTTCGCTTGCAGGCAACCTTTTTTCGCCCAGTTCAAGGTCTTTCAGAATTTCGAAGGTCCCGACTTCAGAACGATCAAGAGCATTCTGGTTATTGGTACGCCGATCGGGTTAACGATATTCCTGGAAATGGCTGTTTTTTCTGTCATTGGCATTCTCATTGCGCGCCTTGGTGTACTTGAGGTAGCTGCTAATTCCATCGCCGGGAATCTCAATTGGGCAACCTATGTCATTCCAGCCGCCCTTGGTAACGCGGCTAGCATACGTGTCGGATTTCATGTGGGAGCACGAGACTTTTACGCGGCTCGCGCCACCTCTGCCGCTGTTTATAAGTTCTCCATTGGTTACGCCTTGATAGCATCAGCCTTTCTGGTACTAGCGCGATACTACCTGATTGCGATATTCACGACCGATCCATCGGTCATCAATATCACCGCAACCTTAGTCCTGTTTATCGCAGTCTATCAATTAGTTGACGACAGCAATGCCGTCACTGTAGGGGCATTACGCGGCTACAAGGACACTCGTGTGCCCATGTACTTCGGACTCGTCGGTTTTTGGTTTATTGCCACCCCCCTTGGTTACGCGCTTTCCAATGGCATTATCTTTCCGGGACTCGCACCGGGAGTCTACGGATATTGGGCAGCGATGACACTGGGACTGAGCATCGTGGCTGTCGCGATGGCTTTGCGTTTGTGGCATATCAGTGGCAATCACGAAAAGATTCTGGCTTTCGCCGAGACCTAAAGCGAACGTTGGCGAACCTTCGTATGCCTCACAGCGCGCAAATCGTGCTAAAACCTCCGCACTGAAGGTCACCACACCAAGTAGAAAGAATATTTTTTTAAACCGCATCTATCCCGGATTTTAAAAGTATCCTGGCTGGAATTTTTTTTGCGAAAATAAGACCGGCGGGACGCTTGTCGGAAGAGGATGGTCAAGTGCGATTATCTGGTATCATCTGCCTTTTTTGAAGGAGCGGTTTCTATGGATTTCGTCAATCCATACACGGTAATTGACATACCTTTGCTCGACCTGGTGCGGAATATGGGGGTGGGTATTTTCATGGCACTCATCTGGTCGAGTATCATCGGGAGGTCGACCAGGCTGGTGGTAGACACGCGCCAATATAGGCCACTGTTCCTATTGCTTATCCCTTCTATGATTTTGATCATTACGGTGATCAAATCGTCGATTGCCCTCTCTCTTGGCTTGGTTGGCGCTCTATCCATAGTGCGGTTTAGGACACCTATCAAAGAGCCTGAAGAGTTGCTCTATATCTTTGTCGGAATTGCGGTAGGGCTAGGTTTGGGAGCCAATCAAATTCTCGCGACGATTATTGGTTTTGTCGTCATTGTGTTGACCATGCTTCCTTCATTGAGAGACAAGCACAAAGCGAGTGCTCGCATCGCAAGCCTTGTGAATTTGAGTTTTGACAAAACAGAAATCAAAACCGACTTCAATTGCGAGGTAATCACGGGGGTGCTGGATTCCCTCGACATACAGTACCGCATTAAGAGATTTTCAGAGAGCGAAGAAAGAAGCGAAATGGTGCTTGACTGTGCGGCAACACCCATCGTCGAACTGAGTGCTATTCGCGTTCGCTTGCTCGAGAACGGTTATCCTGTCGAAATCTCGATTACAGATAACGCGAGACTCATAACCTAGATAAGATGAAGGGTGTTACGAACACAATCTGGATTTGCTTTCTCGGCATAGGGCTTATAGCAGCAACCTATTTCGCCAGAGGCTTTTTCCAGACCGCCGAAATTCCAGCTTTGTGCAACAGCGAACATGTAGCTTGTGTTGCGTTGCGAGACTCCCTGAGGCCACTAACCGATGCAGCTTTCACCGTTAAAAGGACCAAATTTAGCAAGAGCGAGCTACCGATATTAGACATCTATATGAACAACGGGGCTCTGGCAAAGCTAAAGCAGAAAAGAGAGGAGACACTCAACAAGCCAGGCGTAAGGCAGGTTCTGACAAAAAGTAAAGATGACTGGGTAAAAGCCAAGGTTATAGCAGATGACGGAACCAGCTCTGAGGAAAAAGTTAGCCTGCGCTTAAAAGGAGATTGGACCGATCACATAGAAGACCCTATGAAGATCTCGTTCCGCATCAAGGTCAGAAAGGGCGGTTACGTTTTTGGACTGAAGCACTTCTCTATTCAGCATCCAAAGACGCGAGCCTACCAGATAGAACCGCTACTGCTGGAGCACATGACCAAACATGACGTTATAGCGCCGCGCTACAAGTTCGTAGATGTCAGAATCAATGGCTACAAAATCGGCCTGATGGCGCTTGAAGAACACTTCTCAAAAGAATTAGTAGAACATCGAAACCGCAGAGAAGGTCCCATCCTCGCCCGGAGTGAGGACCTGTGGTGGCAACAGGTTGATCTGAATCTTCGGGTCAACAATCTAGGTTGGAGGACTGAAATAAGAACTGATTTTAACCTTTATCACCCAACCGATTCTCCCGTGAAGGAATTTAGAGAAAAAGAGTTTAACTACGGGACGATAGCAACCAATAACTCGATTCGTTCACGATCACTGTTTCGAGATTATACTGATGGGAAAGTCGCAGCAAACAAAGTTTTTGATCTCGAGCTCGTTGCCAAATGGTGGGTGCTTACCAATATTTGGAATGGCTGCCACGGCGCATCTGGCCTTAATCGGCGTTTCTACTTCAATCCTATTAATGGCCTGCTGGAACCCATTTCATTCGACAACGGCGGTCTTCCAAGAAAATACAGTTCGCGAGGGAAAAGCTGCGATGATTTTGCAGTGGCAAGATTAAAAGGTCTGAAAGAATTTCAGCAAGAAGTTACCAAGTTTTCCACTCTATTGGATGCCGAGTTGCGCTCCGAGGATTTCATAGGGAAACTTGACAGTCGCCAAGATTTTTATAGAGACCTTATGGCTATTGAGCGGATGGAAAGTCCTAAGGTCACAGCCCGACAGCTCCAGGAGAACTTTGCTATTTTTTCCGAGTGGTATTCTGAGTATCTGGACAACCGCAAAACTTTTTCAGAAGGCCAACTCTTCTCCGGTCCCAGGAGATTCCCATTTCAGGAAAAGGTCAAACAAGCGGACCTGGAGTTCACCTCTCATATTGCGACGAGTTTTCGGTTTAACGTGTCCGAGAAAAAAACAGCATTGCGCATTTCCAATCTTTTAGGAGATAAGATTGAGATTCTTACTCTAGAATATGTCGACCCAGACCGCTCACTTCGGACGATTGACATCAATCAGGTACTAGACCCCCTCAGTAAAAATCAAGACGGCGTGCTCAGCATGCCGATAGCTCCTTTGCAGCTTCCTTCAGACTTTAGGGAGGCGCAGGTAAACTATCGCTACTCTGGAAAGCCCTATTCAGAGCCTGTTGTTACTGAATTCGTAGCTCACGATACGGGCTTTGAAGATGGCTACGAGATGTTGGCGAGCTCGGATAAGATTTTGGTAGACGAAGAAGCCAAAACCCTGCTTTTCCTCTCCTCTGATTATGTCTTTGATTCTTCGCTCGAAGTTTCAGCCGATTGGACTCTGGTTTTCTCTCCAGGCGCGACGGTCACTTTCAACGACGGCGCATTGCTAAAGGTCAACGGGGCCGTTCACATTGCTGGCACTCAGGAGCAGCCGGTTATTTTCACCGTGAGCTCTAACCCTGATTACCAGGGAATGGGGTCCTGGGGGGGGGTGTTTGTAAATGGCTCACGGCCGTCAACTGTTCGCTATGCAACGTTTTACGGCAATCCGTCCGTCCAGTTGGACAATCGGCAAGACTACTATGGAATGACCGGATGCATCACTTTTTACGGTACGAGTCTGCTCATAGAGAACGCAACATTCTCAAACATGCAATGTGAGGATGCACTTAACATTGTGAGTTCAGAATTCAAGATGGTCGACGTCTTGATTTCTGAGGCACGAGCCGATGGGTTCGATAGCGACTTTTCCATCGGTGAAGTGTTGAACTCACGATTTGAACGGACTGGCAACGACGGTCTCGACATATCAGGCACCAAGCTGAAGATCGATAACCTTCAGTTCGAGAACATTGGTGACAAGGCAATTTCCGTTGGGGAAAGGTCTGAATTGTCAGGTCACAATATCCAAATCGACAGAGCGAATACTGGTGTGGTGAGCAAAGATGACTCTGACGCCAAGCTGGACAAGGTTACTTTTAAAGGGATCGTCGGCAGCCCACTAATGACGTATATCAAGAAAGCAGAATATGGGCCGGCCAGATTAGCTTGCAATAACTGTTCTTTAGAGGAGTCACTGATTGCCAATCAGTACGGAAGCTCAATCAAAGTAGATAACCAATCCGTGGCTGCTGTGAATTTTTCTACACGCCAAATGAAAGAAGCTGGGTATTCTGAATAGAAATGCAAATCAACAGATTAGAAGTCAAGGTTCCACTCGACTACAACCAATATTTGGAACTCCCCTCCATCTTGAATAATTTAGGGGTTTATCCCAGACGCCAGTACTCGGATCGATGGGTTAACTCAATCTACCTTGACTCACTTGCCCTCACCAATTATCTGGAAAACGTCATCGGCCTTTCAAATAGGCAGAAGATAAGGTTTCGCTGGTATGACTCGCTTGAACAGATATCCATTGAACGTAAGCAGAAAACAAACAAGTCTTCAAATAAGCAATCAGCAAAGTTGTCGAACATAAAGGCACTTCGACCAGACCATGCGGTAGCCATTGGGCAACTGGAATTGGAGAACCCGCAGCTTCTTGCATACACCTTATCCCTGGCCCCCACTCTGGAAGTATCCTACTTAAGAAGCTACTACGAAATAGCGTCTGGCATCAGAATGACGATCGACCGTAACATGAAATTCCGCAGCCTGTCTCATCCTGCCGACAAAAAAATGACTAATTCGCCAGTCGCTAGCGTGGTGGAGTTTAAATATCCCGTCGACAAAAAAAGAGATTTCGAAGCACTGCTACAGAACTTTCCTTTTCGATTGTTTCGACATTCAAAGTACGTCATCGGAATGGATACCGTGTGCGGCTAGTTCTATTGATGGGCTCAGTTCTGCTTAAGAGCAGGTTACGCGGCTAAGTCGGTTAAGCGATCAACAACAAAGTCGGCCAGTGTCTCCATTGCGTTGGTAAAAGCAGAATGAGCAACCTTGTTTAACTGCCTCAGGGCCTGGCAACGGTCTGTGTTCGAGGATAGGAAGTTTAAACCGCGTTTAGCATCCTTTCTGTCAGAAAACGCTGTGCTAACCGCCGCGCCAAATCCCATTATTACGTTAAGTCTCCCGGTATTTTCTCGTCCCGTCAGCCGCAGTCCACCCACCCGTAAACGGAGAACGATCCAGACTATGCCAGGGTCATAAAGGGATCGTTGTTGATCAACCCTTTGAACGATTCACGATTCATGTGGCTGGTCACGTAACGCGTAATATTCGGATGGCTAGACTCAGGTAACGCTTCCCCTGAGTAAAGCATCTGAATAAATTGGCAGGTGATCGCAATGTCCGCGATGCTAAACGCATTGCCCAACAGATATGTTCGGGCGCCGATCTCGCTTTCAAGGTAGTCAAAAATCGGCGGTTGCAGATTGTTGATAA
>JABGVY010000317.1 GCA_018645845.1 Gammaproteobacteria bacterium
ACAATGTAACCTATACATTGGAAACTCATCCCGGCACTGAACACGGCTTCTGTTTTAAGCAGCGTCCATCCTATGACGAACCCGCAGCCAACAAGGTCTGGGACATTCTGTTTGATCTGTACAAACGGACACTGAACTAGCCGACTTATTCGCAAGAAAGAGGATCGTATGTCAGAGCACACCGGTAGGCTTCAGGGAAAAACAGCACTGATAACGGGTGCCAGCCGAGGTATTGGCCGAGCCATCGCGGAAACCTATGCAGCGCAAGGCGCTTCGCTGATACTCACAGCGTCCACAATGGACTCACTGGCGGACGTGGCCAAGGCGCTTCCTGATGCCCTGCTTATTGCCGCTGACCTGTCTGATGCAACGCAAGCAGCAGACCTCTTCAAGAAAGCAATCACCCACCGGCACAACATCGACATCCTGGTTAACAATGCCGGGCGCTACCAGGGCAACCCCTTCGAGCAATATACCTTGGATGAGCTGGAACGCCTGATGAAGGTGAACGTCTATGCGGTTTTTCAGCTAACCCAACTCGCCGTTACGCATATGAAGAAACGCGGCAGTGGAAAAATTATCAACATGTCTTCAACGGCGGGGAAGTGGGAGAGCCCAAACCAGGCTGCCTACAACATGACTAAACATGCTGTGGTCGGCATGAGCAAGTGTGTTGCCCTGGAAACCGCAGCCTTTGGCCTGCAAGTCAACGCTATTTGTCCGGGTATGGTCGACACTGACATGTTCCAGAACTTCGATGTCCACGCCAAAGCCGCGGGCATTTCACTCGATGAATTAAAGACTGCTGCAGTCACACGAATACCTCAGGGCAGGTTCCTGAATCCGGGTGAAGTGGCAGATATCGCGGTGTACCTTGGCAGTTCGGAATCAGACGGTATGACCGGCCAGACAATCACTATTTCAGGTGGCATGCGGATGGCCTAGCATCCGCTGAAAATGACTCCCGAACTCATACTCCTTATCGGTCTTGTCGCAATCTTCGTCATTCCCGTCGCGACTGAGCTTAATGTTGGCGTTGTCGCCTTCGTTGTCGCAATTCTAATGGGCACTTTTCTACTCGACTATTCAGGCAAAGAAATACTCGCTGGATTTCCCGGACAGATGTTTATTCTGATCGTCGGCATTACATTGCTGGTTGCCATCGCGCAGCGCAACGGCACCGTCGAATGGGTCGTGCTCAAGCTGCTTGCATTAGCTAAAGGAAAAATAGTGTTACTGCCTTGGTTGCTGTTCATCGCGGCATTTATCGCAAGCTCGATAGGCCCAGGCGCCGCGCCGCTTTTATTTGTCATTGGCGCAGGTTTTATTCGACAATTCAAATTAAATCCCTTGTTGGTCGCCGCGATGATTATCCATGGTGCCCAATCGGGCGCCTATTCGCCGATTGCGCCCTATGGTGTGGTAATCAATCAGCTAGCGACCAACTTATCCATCACCTACTCACCGTTGGCGGTGTACTTGGGTACTGTTGGTTTTCACCTGGCGCTCGTGTTGGCTGTGTTTTTTCTACTGGGCGGCTACAAATTACGCGGGCAGACATTCGCCGCTGCGAATGAAAACCTTGAATTCAACGCTCCTTCGAATGACCCCCAACTCCGTCACCTCACCCTGGCTGGATTCGCTGTCCTACTCATATCTGTCGTCACTCTGGAAATTCATCTTGGGTTCGCGGCACTAATTATTTCGTTTATCTTGCTGCTGTTTACCCCGAAAGACCAACGCGCTGAAGCCATCGACAACATAGCCTGGCCGATTGTTCTCGTGATCTCTGGTGTGTTGACTTACGTCAACATGATTCAAAAGGCGGGTGCCATTGAGTGGATGGCAAACCAGATCAATCAGATCGGTTCGCCCGAATTAACAGGGTTGTTTCTATGCTATGTCGTTTCTATTGTCACAGGAGTCGCTTCCACCATTGGTACCATCGGCATGCTGGTGCCGCTATCTGCACCCTTCATTGTTACAGGTGACCTGGAAGGCACAGGGCTGATAACAGCGATGGCTATTTCTGCTGCTATTAGCGACATATCACCCTTCTCCACATGGGGTGCCCTTTTCCTTGCAACTGTCGCTTCAGTAGTAGATAAAGATGCGGTACTCAGGTCCCAGCTTATTTACACCGCGATTGCAGTCTGCATCCTGCCGTTCTTAGCCTGGTTCCTATTCGTTTCTATTTGAAAATTTCAGCATCGGAGAATCACATGAGCGACCAATCCAAAAACTATGACGACGTAAAACAGTATCGCCTTGACCCGGAACGTGAGCAGGAATTAATCAACAGCGCCGGTGAATGTGTTTTTGTCTGGGCCAACAAGGCGGGTCATCCCATCGGCGTCATCACAGCGTATGTGCCTATCGATGGAAAAATTTGGATGACCGCAACTAAAGAACGGGTTCGAATTAAGGCGATCGCACGAGACGGGCGTTCTTCCTGTGTGTTCACCAGTAAGGGGACCCATATGGGTGGTGGTAAAACAGTCACCTATAAAGGCCATACAGTGATCCATGATGACGAAAAAACCAAACACTGGTTTTACAACCTGCTGGCGATGGGTATGGCCATGTCAAAAGACGACGGCAATGCTTTCACTAAAAACCTAAAACCGGAATTGTTCGTTAAATTCCTTGATACACCCGAGCGAATAGTGCTCGAATTTACTCCTGAGATGTCGATCCCGTTTGACGGCGACAAAATGGCTGCGGGCACCGCAGAAGCTTATGCCCAGTTTGCAGCTGAAGAAGGCTAAGCGAGGTGTCAGAAGATGCCAAAGCATCGCTGGCAAATGGAACAACCCTACGGGGAATTTTCCGCTGACAGCGATGCTCCCATGCCGCAAGGGACCAGAATGGAAATTTTTGAAAAGTTCGCCGACGAAGAATTGCGAAACCGTAAAAAAGAGAAAACACCTTCAGCTTGAAATTTAAGCACAACCAAAAACCGGACTGATGAGGTCCAAATTAGTGATCGTTTCGTTATCGATGCGCTATGCAACCTACCCAACTTGATTGAGGTCATTCCATGACTATAAGCATTACAAAATCCAGCATTGATTTTGGCATTATCACTACAAACATAGAGCCAATGCTGGCCTTTTACCGAGATGTCGTTGGCTTGCCTTACCAGGCCAAAGTCGACATGCCTGGTGGAACCACTATGCATAGGCTTCTTGCCGGGGAATCGGTTATAAAAATTTTAGTACAGGCAAAGGAGCCCCAAGCGATCGCGCCTCCCGGTGGTGTTGGCGGAGCAACAGGCTACCGGTACTGGACTATCTCTGTCGATAACCTTGAAGAGATCACCGCCCAGTGCAGCGACGCCGGCTACAAAGTTCCGGTTGCCCTCATGGATGTGCGGCCAGGCGTTCGTATTTCAATGGTCGAAGACCCCGACGGTAATTGGCTCGAATTTTTAGAACAGACCTAAAAATACTGCTACAAGAAAGCACACCACAGAGTTACGCAGGCTGCTCGCAGCACTCGTCAACAATGGTCAATCTACGATTGCTGACGCATCTGACGCGCAATCCGACATGCCCCATTAACAACGCCCCTTACATTAACTGTTCTTTGACAGTAGCCAGACGCTCAATGCATGCCATGCATTCTTGCTGGTTACTGCTAATGTTTCTCACAATAATATCTGTAAAACCCTGCTCTTCAAGGACCTTAATCTTGTCAGCCACCTCTACAGCTGAACCGATCATCAAGGCATCGTGCGGAATGCCTCGATAACCCTTCTGCACGTAGGGATTGGCCACTTTTTTAGCATCTTCTCTAGAGGCGCCAACATAGATATCTCGGCGAATCGCCGTGGCGGTTGGGACACGATCATACTGAGCACAGTGTTCCCTATAGCGATCCAATACTCTGCCAGAATCAACCGGCGATAATGATGGCGATGCGAGCCAGCCCTCGGCCATCCGGGCCGTTCGCTCAATGGCCTTATCAACCAGCGCACCAATCCAAATATCAACATGATCGGTTGGCAGCGGAGAAATTTTAGCCTGCACCAGATTCCAGTATTTCGATTCGTCAACACTTTCACCGCGCCACATACCGCGCATGCTGTTAATACTGGCCACAAACATGCCAACTCTTTTCGACATATCGATACCCATAGCTTTGCCCTGACGTTCATCGCCTAAGCCACACTGCATGATGAACTGCCCCTTACCCAGACTTGCGAGCGTGCCGATTTGCTCGGCAAGGGTGACAGGGTGCCAGAGTGGCAACAGATATAGTGCCCCATAGGGTTTGTCACCCCACTCTGCCAACATTCGTGCCAGCATCACGTTGTTCTGGTAATAGGGAAACGGTGTCACATGGTGATCACCAACGAACAATGTATCAAGCCCGGCGGCGCGGGCTGCCCCGGCTCGCTCGATCATGTTGCGCGCACCTTCACGCGGATCCTCCAGGGCATACGAAGAAGTCACCGATATTCCAATTTTCATTTGATACCTACGTTCCTAGTCTGTGAAGATTCAGCCAATTAGGTACTGCTAAACCTACTTGTATCAGTGGGCACTCGCCCTTCCTGCCGGCGACACCACCTTTACGCTGGATTCAAAATGCTCCCTCTCAGGTCTTTAACGCGTCAGGTAAGCGACCAACGCCCCGGTCATACCTTCATAAGCCGCACTCAAAGCGGCGCCGGTCTGATCCTGGGAACCTGGGTCTTCGGTGTCAAACACGCCCTTCCAGATAATGTCACAACCTGAACCAGTATCGACTACTTGTACGATGGCTTTGTATTTTTTCATTCCCAGGGGTTCACCATAGACCAGGTCATAGCCAAGTCTCTTGTTGTCAGGATCTAACAGCGTGAGCCTTTCAGCAAGTTCACCTCCTGACATTTTGAGGTGACGCACCATACCGATACCCTCGCCTTCAATAGAAATCTCTCCAGCGCCGCCACCAGCCCAGTTTAGGAACCCGCTAAAATCGGCCAGCAGCGCCCAAACTTTTTCAGCGGAGACATCTGTAGACAGGATTAAATTAACTTGCTTCACATGAACACCTTCATAGGGTTAACCAGCCCCCATCACAGGGTAGATAAATGCCCGTCACAAACGAGCTCATTTCTGATGCCAAAAAAACAGCCGCTTTCCCTTGCTCCATCGGATCACCCCAATGTCCTGCCGGCAATCTCGAAATTCTGTCAGCCACCGTATCCG
>JABGVY010000573.1 GCA_018645845.1 Gammaproteobacteria bacterium
GTTCGTCTGTCAGACCAGTCAAGACACCGCCCATCGCTGCTTTTCCGGCCATCTGTGACACCGTTACATAGAGTTCACTCACCAAGTCGCCCGTTGTGACAAACACCCTTCCTTGACGAATACCATCAAGAATATCAGCGTGTTCCTTAAGGGCATGAACGTAGGTTTTGGAGTATTCGCCGGGCCAGAAATCGATACCACCCTCCGTGTAATGGACATGCGAATCAGAGTTGGCGGTGATCCACCAACGACGACCTTCCGCCAGCATGGAGTCCCAAAAGCCACCGACTCGCGCGGTCATCTGGTCGAAACCGCCCAACGTTGGATAACCCCGACCATAGGCACCACGGGAAAACACCCACGCCGGGTATTCGGTTTTTGTTTCAGCTTTAAGAAGTTCAGCCGCCTGATGCCCTGGCGCACCCTCCATGCCAACCGCTATATCCGGTGCCGCATCATTCCAGGCCCGAAGTTCCGCCGGAGAGGTCAGCCCATATGCTCCCAACGCTGTTGCAGACCGAGAGGGGTGGTGGGCAATGACAACTGGCTTTTCCGGTAAAGTTGCCGCAAACGCGAGCGCCTCCAGCATGAAAGCTTCGATGTCGCGGGCCGGATCTGTCGGCCACGATTCCATCTTGTCGAATCGTGATTCGAACGCAAACAGATGCTCGGCTTCGTCATGGGTGTGGGGTAAAATGATAGATGAGTGGTCTGCTCCTGGCGTATTGAGCTCCAAGCCTTGAAACTGAATAACTTCAGGCACGGCCTCTCGTGATGCGACCAGCTCTGGATAAGCTTGCTCGAGATTGATCTTGCTGTGATTTGGTCCGCCATGATCGGTGGCGACCATCCAATCCAGGCCAAACTGCCTGGCCATTTCGGCATTCTTGGGAATCGGATAAATGGCATCGCCACCTATGATCGCCTTTGGTGGGTTAGTTTTCTCCCAGCCAACACTGAATTGACTATGGATATGATGATCACCTGCCAGCCAACGGCGCCCAGCGTCGTCGGAAGTGGTCGAGCAGCTAGTCAGTAGTAAAGTGAACAACAGGATCGTTAGGTGACGCATTGCATTCTCATCCGGTCTTATTGATTAAGTTAAGGGTAGCGAAATTAATCTACGGTTTAGGTCGCCTTAACAGCATAAACAATTCAGCTTCTAAGGTCGCAGCTTGCGGGCTGGCTGGCCGGGAAGTCAACCTGCCTGCGTCCAACTGGTCCAGGTGCAATAGGGCAAGGTGCCGCCCCGATGATGGATAAATAACTTAGAGGAAACAACCACTATTCGAGGAAGCGCTGTTCGTTTGGGGCCTCAGAGATTGAAGCCTCTGGGCCTGGAGCAGGCGTCGCAGGCGAGAAATGGGTCTTCTGCGCTAAGCCCTCGGCAATTCTTTTGGCAACTCGCCGCAACGGTTCTGGCACCTGCTGAAGCTGGTGGAGTTCAACTCTGGTTTTAGGGAATGAGGTACCCATTTGGAATAGCAGAAATGGGGTTAATGCATCTTATACCCTATGAGGGCGTGATGAGTGGAAAGAATAAACGTGGTAAGGGCAGGTTTGAATAACGCTAATGCATTAGACTTATAAAAGAAATTGGAAGGCAACGCGTATTTGTATTACATTAAATTAATATATTATAATTCATAAGATGAGGTAAAGACTTAGAGTGGTCAGGGTTCCCGCCCGTGACACAATAATGCAGTGGGGTGTACTGTCGGTATGGGTTGTGAGTATCGAATAAGACTGGCAGGGCAACGGTTAAGGAAGCGTTTGTCGGCAGCCCGCACGATCACGCGATATAGTCTGACAATATCAACGCTTCTATTTCTCTTCAATTCCAATTCGGTTTACGCCGCGCCTGGCGATCCTGCCGGCACATGTTCAAGTCGGGCAGATATCTGGTTCGCAATGGACGAATCAGGAAGTGTCACTACTGCCGAATTCAACAGTGGCTTGGATTTTCTCTATCAGGTGTCTGACGCCTTTGTTTTTGATGATGAGACCGGGATGCAAGCGGGCAGCATTGCATGGGCATCTAATGAGACCTCGAATGTAATAATCCCAGTGACTGAGGATTTTGGAGATCCCGATGATTCCGGGCTCATTTCAACGGGCGTCACAACAGATGGCGACAGCAAAGGCATAAGGGAACTCTATACAGTCAAGCAAGGAATATCCTCAGGTACAACTCTGGATTTTGCGACCAACGCGCTGACAGCCTTGATTGCTGATAATACAGATTCTAACAATGACGGCGTCACCAATAACGGCAGAAGAACCGCTGTTCCGCAGGTAGCTGTCATCTTAACCGATGCTAATCTTGGGCAGTTGGTAAAAAGCGGCGAAGGAGGTGGTAACAGCTGGATAAACGCTACGAATACCATGCGCGCTTCCGGCCCCGATGGCATTAGCACCATCGTGATGGTGATTGATGACACCGTCACTGACGGTAAGCCGAACGCAGCGAATGCCTACAACAATAGTTTGACTGTTTCTGGTGGTGACGGCGCCGCTGACGATATTGTAGACGCTGCTGCTGGGGGTGTTGCAAATGTTTTTGTAGGTTCGACTTATGCCACCATTGCAAATCCAACTAACTCTTTCATAGGGAATTTAGTCGATCAGATTTGTGATACTGCTGAAAATGCTGCAGCGCTGGTCACCATTAAAGTCGAGATTACTAACGACAATAGCGGTGCCGCGGACGTTAACACTTTTAATGTCGCTAGTAGTGCTGGAGCACTGGTATTTGATTCAGGTACAACGACTGGCAATACAACAACTTACACGTCTTCATCTATAGAGGTTGTAGCAGGCACCTATAGCCTGGCTGAAGACAACGTTGCAGGGTACGCCGAAGGATCTTGGTCCTGCATAAATCAATCCGGGGCAGTTGTCAGCACATTTAATGCGGGCTCAGTTACAGTGGCTGCTCAGGATGGTAACGGCTCTGGCGGGGTAGTTTGTACCATCAGTAATGATGACGATAACAATACGCCCTCAGTTGCCAACGATACGAACGCAGCTGTTGAAAATGGTCCAGCGGTAACAGGAAATGTGTTAACTGGTGGAGTTGCTGCCGGTGATGCTGCTGACACTTTAGGTGACATTCCCACCACGGTTACTGGAATTGTAGACGATGATGGCGATACGGTTACCATCGGTTCAAATTTCACCACTGATGAGGGTGGAACTCTAAATATTGCGGCAAACGGAGGCTACACCTATACACCGCCTAGCTCTGGTGTTGCTTCATCCAATGATACCGAGGTATTTACTTACACCATTACGGATACAGGTGGTACCGACTCGGATTCCGGAACTCTGACTTTAACAGTCACGCCCAATAGTCCTTCGCTGAGCCTGACCAAGACGGCGACTTTGAACGATGATGATGGAA
>JABGVY010000535.1 GCA_018645845.1 Gammaproteobacteria bacterium
ACCCTGGTGTCACTACCCGCACTACTGGCAACATTTTCAAGCCCTCGGCCGATACTCGCTAAAGAACAAACGGTATAAACGCCTTCCTGTCCTTGGGATAATCGGCAAACTGTTCCCGATACCAGCGATGGTGGCTGATCGCTCGCGGCAACAAGTTCGCAATTGTCCACAAGAGGAATACCCACGCTGCTGGCGAAAGTGTCATCAACGCCCACCCAAACCACTGCACAGTCTCTCCAAGGTAGTTGGGTGAGCTAACATAGCGGTAAAAGAACCCCCGGGGAATCTGGTAATCATCAGAGGCATCCGATCGAAGAGCAGCTAGCATGCGGTCTGACCGCTTCGTTATGTAGTATCCCTGGGCAAACAAAAGCAACCCTGCGATAAAGTTCCAACTGGTCAGCCATTCCTGCCCGTACCAGTCCTGATGAAGCACAAAGTGATACCCATTGAGAAAAGCATTGGCCGAATTAAAGACGATAGCCATCAGCACTACTGCCACAGGAATCCTTCTTAGGGATGTCAAAGTGAAAGGGTAAAAAAACGCCCGATGAAAGTAATGAACTTGCCAGACCACAAGAAAAAGGTACACAACAAGGTTCACAGGGATGAAAAACAATACTGACAGCATTAACAGGCTTGCCGGGGCTTCCATTAACAGCCAACCCGTTTTGGATGTCACGGTGGGTCCCCAGCCTGCCCGAAGATACCGTCCATATGGCGCTGAGATAAAAAACAGCAATACAAACGCAAATGGAGCAATAATCACCATTGCCCAGAGCACGACTGGATATAGTTCACTTATCGACAATACGGCATTTCATTGTGGATCAACAAACTGGAGCTTATGATGTCGCGCGTCAGGGTACAAGGTAACGCTGTTCATTGTGCTTGAGACGCACGGATAGCTGCACGGAACCTGCACAGATGAGGTTCACTGCAATATCACTGGCTGCAGATGCAAAGTCAGGTCAAGTATCAGAGCGCAAGGCGGTCGACTACTGCATTAGCAAACGCAAACGGAAATGGCTCTGCTTTCACAGCAAATGCAGCGATATCAGCCCCAAGATTCGATGCAAAGAGAATACGACCGTTACTTAGAACTAGTATAAACTGACAGCTACTACGTTAACTACAGGGAGAAAAGCATGCGCTACCTTATCGCGATTTTACTACCGCCACTGGCGGTCTTTCTATGCGGGAAACCAATCCAGGCAATTATTAACATTTTCTTGACCCTGGCATTCTGGATTCCGGGCGTCATACACGCGCTATTCGTCGTTAATAGCCACCTCGCGGACAAGCGCACGGAAAAAATCGTCGACGCAATCAAGGAAAGTGAATAACCAGGAAAGTAAATAACTAGGGAAAGTAAATAATGACAAGACTACTCCTGACCATACTTGCCATTAGCCTGGCGAGTTGTGAATCCACTTATTACGACGCCATGGAACAGTTTGGTATCCACAAGCGGGAAATACTAATTGACCGAATCGAGGACGCACAAACCGCGCAGGAAGAGGGACAGGAGCAGTTCAAAGATGCACTGGAACAATTTCAGGCCGTCGTAAACTTTGACGGCGGTGATCTGGAAGTTATTTACAACCGGCTCAGTTCAGAATACGAAGACAGCGTCGATGCAGCTGACACAATCAGGGAACGAATCGGTAGCGTCGAGTCCGTTGCCGAAGCACTATTCTCAGAGTGGGAAACAGAGTTAAGCGAGTATTCCAGCGCAACACTAAAGCGAGATAGCCAGCGTCAGCTTGAACAGACGCGAAGACGCTTCAATCAACTGATGTCTTCGATGCGAAATGCGGAGAGAACCATCGACCCTGTTCTTGCGAGTCTAAAAGACAACGTTCTATATCTGAAACACAATCTGAACGCCCGGGCTATCGCTTCGCTTAAAGGCGAACTCAGCACCGTGAATGAGGATGTTAATGCGCTGATCGAAGCAATGCAGGCAGCGATTAACGAGTCCAGCGCGTTCATTGACCAGATGAAGACTAGTCGCTAGCGCAGCGTAGCGATAGGGGATTTCTATTCCACGACCCGCGCATAGGTAAAGTCAGGGTCCTGTCCAAGGACGCGGCGAACAACACCCTTGAGTTTCGGGTGGACCATGTACGCACTACTCGTTTCTGAATTAGGTAGAAGAGGAACCTCTCTTACGATGATTCGTTGAAGCTCCGCGGCCGCTTTAAACCTCTCCGCAGGGTTTATGCTCTCAAGCAACACTTTTAGCGAACGATCATACGCTTTGCTGCTGTACCTGCCCCGGTTATTAGAATTATCTGATCCCAGCAGGTCTGCGTAGGTCACCAGGTCGTCAAAGTCCGGATACCAGCTACTAAGTACCAGGTCGAAATCTCCTCTCCGTGCCTTATTAAGGTATTGCTTGAAAGTTTGCTGGTCTACGCGAGAACTGATTCCCAGAGACTGCTCCAATAACCCCTGGAAGTATTCCGCCGCCTTCGCACCGGTGGTGCTAGAGACTGTAAGAATAGTGAGGTCCGGTACTTCACCGATTTCCCGAGTCACCTGTTCCATCAGCTCAAGACGTCGCTGCTTTGCGCGAGTGACAAGGGGTGGAGGATATTCATCGACAAACGCCTTTTCATTTCCCCTGATCCAGCTTGGAAACAGCGTATCCGTTGCCTTGTACCCGGGTATTGCAATCACCTTGTTTACATACTCGTCGGGGTTAAAGCTCGCCTGGATCGCCTGACGCAGGGCTTTATTCCTGGTAGGTTTACCCTCGCGAAAATTGAACCAGACGTAGGTCACACCGCCGGTCAAAAACGTGCGCACCCGCATCCCTTGAGCAACGGCGTCTTTTACGGTTTCTGCCCCCATCCTGACAAATGCAATCTGGCCGTCCCGAAACAGATTCAGCCTGGTGCGGTTATCGCCGGTAATATAGGCCACTTCGATCTCATTTAACTCAATAGCTTCCCTGTTCCAGTAATGAGGGTTTTTGGTCATCACCAGCCGCGCCTCGTGAACCCACTCGGTCAGGACAAAAGGCCCATTGGACAGCAGCTGACCTGACTCTGATCCAAAACGTTCCCCAGCCTGATCGCGGAAAGCCTTGTTGATGGGATAAAAGGTCGCATGTGCCATCAGTCCCAGACAGTATCC
>JABGVY010000249.1 GCA_018645845.1 Gammaproteobacteria bacterium
CCAATTTTGGTCTTTAATAGTTAGTTGGGAGTAATTATCCCGTTGTTACAACCCTGCTGTTACAACCCTGCTGTTACAACCCTGCTGTTACAACCGCGTTGTTAGGGTGCAATCGAGTTAATAGAGATATTCGATCTCGTCGTTGACGAAGGTATAACGAGGATGTTTATACCATCCGTATAGTAGAGACGAGCGAGGTTCTTTGTGCACCTTGGTGTCGTAAACCTTCAGTTCGCCGCTTGAGCCGTCCATCCAGAAGTCGATGTCGTAGATTTTCTCTGGTTCTCCCTGCACATGAAAATCGGTACAGGCAAAATAGATGTCGTCTCTAATTTGACGAACCGGGTCGTGCACCATCACGAACTTCAGTGCCAGATTTTCACCTGTCTTATCATCCTTTAAGTGAAACAGGTTGTTGGCGTCAAGCTGGCTGGCCACATAAGCCCGCATGGTGGACTTGATGTCCTCCACATAAAATTTTTTTGCTGCCGTTTCGGATGATGTCTTGGCTGTTGGTTCCGCGGCGAGCCAGGGGCTAAATAAAATCAACAGCCCGGCAAGCAGACTGTTGATCAAAGTAGCATTGATTCGCCTATCAAGAAGATGGCGATTCACTCACGATCGCTCACTACTACTACTGTGAAGACGCAGGCTTACCGGCGTGCTCTTTTGCTTCAGCAGCCTCACCCGCGTGCTCTTTAGCATGTGCAGCTTCGCCCGCATGTTCTTTGTGATCCGCAGCTTCGCCCGCATGTTCTTTTGTTTTAGCAGCTTCGCCTGCATGTTCTTTTGCTTCTGCAGCTTTGCCAGCATGTTCCGCTGATTGAATATGTCCGTCAGCGAAGGCGAATAGAGGGAGTAATAGAATAAAAGTTAGTAGAGTTTTCATTAGCTACTGTGCTCATGATTAAGGTGTTGGCATTATCAGCCCTTGGGACGCTGCGGTCACGACATTTCAGTCGGATGGGGCTGTTTTTCTGTTATTGACGTTCAAATTGTTGGATTGAAAGGGCTCAACGAGCCATGCGCTGGGTGAGAAGGCCAGGTCTCGCGCCTCGGGTAGGCCCAGGCCATATTCCGTATTGATGGCTGCGTCGCCGCTTTCTGGACGTTGGTAGCTGCGAAATAGGCGATCCCACAGGCTAAAAATAGTAGAAAAATTAGCGTCGCCGTAATGGCGATCGACGGCGTGATGGCTGACATGGAAGCGGGGTGTGACGATCAGCGCCGAGATGCCCCTTTCAATATGGTCAGGGAAATCGACATTACTATGATGGAACTGTGCGCACAGGCTCACCGTGGCTTCAAACAGAAACCATGCAATGGCTGTGGGCCCCCATATGGCAATCCAAATAGCCTTGGCTAGCGCTGATATCAGCAGTTCCCCCGGATGAAAGCGCAGGCCAGTGGTCACATCCACCGCGGTATCTGCGTGATGTGCTTTGTGAAAGCGCCATAAGAAGGTGACTCTGTGATTCGCGCGATGCCAGAAGTAGTCAAACAAGTCGAGTACGACGAGAGCAGCTACAACTTCGACCCAGTCTGTTAAGCCCAACCACCTTGAAATGCCCCAACCTTGTTGTTCGACGTAGACGATCCATAGTAGGAGTGGCACATAAATGAGCAGCCGGATCAGTATGGTGTTAAGTGCTGCTATGCCACCATGGAAGAGTAAGCGTTTGAACCTGCTCTCACGCCATGGTCTTTTTGGCGCAAGGGTTTCGACGCCCAGGAAAAATAGCAGGCCGCCGAGAAAAACAACCAGTTTGCCCGTATCTAGGTCGATATTCATCGGAGCAGTATGCGTGCAGGAACTTTCAAGTCAAACTATTAGCAGTAGCGGGATTAACTTGTCGGGTGAGAACTGACCCCGGTTGATTTATACGCGCTTGGAATCAGGTGACTAGAAAGTATTCGGGTTTCCTGGACACTTTCGGATGATATCGACGAGCATCGTTCTGGATTGCCGATTTTGTTAGTATCTAAAGGGTGAGCGCGTCACCATCAAAGTTCTCCTGGTATTTGGCTGGTGTCGTCGGCCAGTTCCTTCCGTGGGGTATCAATAGCGTCTTGTTTACCTGGATGGTCGCGGTTTATCTAGGAGAAGGAGGGGTTCGACTGGGCATCGCACAGATGTGTATTCAATTGCCGGGCCTGGCTTTTATCCTGTTCGGTGGACTTCTTGCCGACAGGGCCGATCGGCGTACGATACTCATCGTTTTCCAGTGTCTTGCAGCGCTGCCGGTATTTACGCTGGTGCTACTGATCGAAATCTCCACGCTTAGCTATCTAATGTTAATCGTATTCGCGGTCGGTGCCGGGAGTTTCAATGCCTTCATTCAACCGGCCAGAGACAGTATCCTAAATCAGGTGTCTGGTCCCAACATCCAGCAGGCCGTGACGATGACGATGGGCTTATCATTTTTTGCACAGATTGTTGGGTTTGGGTTTGCCGGCCAGGCAGATAATACTGGTCCCGTTCCGTTGTTGCTCATACAAGGAACAGTGTTACTTTTCGGTGCGCTGGTCGCTGTAAAGCTGCCTTCGTCGATGCCCAGGAGCGCATCGCTTGCTGAGACCCGGGAAAAAAATCGTCAAAGCGTGTTTGGCGAGATTAGGGATGGACTATCTCTAATCTTTCATTCGCCGCGTATGTTCCCCGTGATGATCCTGATGTTTTCTGTCGGTGTGTTTTATATGGGTGCCTTTTCCGTGTTGAACCCACTTGCCGTGAGGGATGTGTACGGTGGTGCTGCCTTCGATATAGCGCTGTCGTATATGTGCTTTATGGTTGGCACCATTGTAATGACGATTATCCTGGTGGCGATCGGCGGGATTAGGCGACAGGGGTTGGGTTTGATGATCGCACTGGTGGTTGGTGGTGTGTTTTTGATTGTAATAAATCTCAGATTACCATTTTACGGCTATGTTCTTTGTATTGGACTGTGGGGAATGTGCGGCGGCGTTGCAATGAGCCTGGGGCGAGCGATTGTTCAGGAAGCAGCGCCAGAGAATTATCGGGCAAGAGCATTGTCTATCTATTCGCTGGGCACGCTGGGCGGCGGTCCGATTGGCGCTGTATCTATGGGTTACTTTGCGTCAGTTATGAATCCGTTGTTGGGATTTATTGTTGCCGCCGCGGGAGTCTTTTTCACGGTAGTGGTTGTCTGGTCAATGACAAATCTTTCGAATGTAGATCGACTTGCAGAGTAATGCTTTACGCGCTTGCCGCCCAGTGATCAATTGCCCTGGGCGGAAACCGCTTTTATCTCTCCAGCCTTAATCCTCCAGTCGATATACCCTTGCGGCTGTGCCGCGGAAGAGAGAGGCTTTTTCGTCTGCGGAAAGCCCGGCTTTAGCCGCGATTCGTTTAAACATATTCCAGAGCGTTCGGTAGGAAATACACTCCCTGTCAACGGGAAAGTTACTCTCAAACATGCAGCGGTCAGGACCAAACGCCTCGATGGCGGCGATGTAGTAAGGGTATAGCAAATCACAGAACGCCTCGGAACTGAGCGGTGTATCTTGTTTGTGCATATGAAAAGAAGGTTCCCAGGCGCCTGCTCGCATCTGGGCTCCACCCAGTTTCATGACCGTATTGGGGCTTGCCGCAACGATATCGATACACTCTCGCCATCGTGCGAATGTTTCTGCATCAGCATCCGGGTCAACAGTACCGCCGAAGTGATTGACGATTACTGGGACTTCAGGATGGGCAGCGGCCAATTTGGCAAGTGTAGGTAGGCGTTCGAAATCTGGCGAATAGTGGTCAAAGGAGAGATTGTATTTTGCCAAAAGCGCGAAGCCATCAAGATAGGTTTGATTCAGATCAGATGGGAAGGCGGTACGTATGCCTCGAAAATTAGCTGAAGCGGCCAGATGGGCTTCCAGCACAGGTTCTACGCCGGCGCCTGCCCTCAGGTCGGCTGATCCGAAAATACCGGTACACAGTCGTGTTGAACCGTAAATCCCTGAGCGACTCATGGCGGCAATCCCTTGAACGAATTCCGTTTCGCCAACGCAACGCATGTCTTTTGGGCCGTCTGCGCGAAAAAAAGCACCACATTGAGCAAACACTGTTTGGGTGATGTTATGACCGCTTTCGTTGATATCCGCCATGATCTCCTCGCACAGATAAACCGTTTGTTCAAAGATTGAAGTCGCGACCCGGTTGTCCCAAAGGTGATGGTGTGGGTCTATGATTGGCAGGTCGGGCTCCAGAACCGCCTCCGGTTCTTCGCTACTAATGAATCTCTCTATGTTGCTGTTTTCAGGGTAGGTCATTTTAAAACTCCATAGGTAACGAAAGGTGCTTTTTAAAAAGGCTTGAGGTTATTCGATTTCGCCTGGTTTTTGTTAACCCCAGTGCTTGTTCACTGAACTGGATTGTCCGTTTATACTGCGCTGCTATTATTGAATCATCAAGCCTGCATAGGACGTTTCATGCTTAATCACCAAACCGCACAGTCAGTCATTGACCATGGCATTTCACTCGGCGCCGACTTTGCCGAACTATTTGTCGAAAGAAGCCAGACGAATACCATCAGCACCTTGAGTAACCAGGTGCAATCAGTGGAGTCGGGAATAGACTTCGGCATAGGCCTGCGCCTGGTCTATGGCACTAAAGTCCTCTATGGCTATACCAACAAACCTGAAGGAGATGAGCTGAAAAGGATTCTGTCTGAATTGGCTGCGAAGGATTTGCGAGACCCAGGGGTTTCAGCGTTCAACTTTGACTATAGACAGATTACGGATTTGCATCCTGCGGTGCGTACGTTAACTAATGATTCTGAGGTTGAAAGCAAGGTGGCGTACCTGCTGGCGGCTGATGTTGCGGCTCGCGCGGCCAGCAATATGATCTCGCAAACCCGGGGTTCGTGTCGTCAAAAAGAACAGCACGTCGAACTTTTTAACAGTGAAGGCCTGCACACAGGGGATACCCGTAACTATATTCGCACCTCACTTACTTCCATCGCGTCGGATGGCTCTGAGCAGGCGACAGGGAGTTGGAATGACGGTGGCTTGATGGGCTGGGAACTCGAACATGATATCAGCGCTGAAAAAACCGGAACAGAAGCGACAAGGCAAGCGCTGGTTAATCTTGGTGCAAAACCTTGCCCCTCTGGTCGCATGCCTGTGGTCATTGGTAATGGTTTCGGTGGCGTGATTTTTCATGAGGCCTGCGGCCATTTGCTGGAAACGACGTCGGTCGCGAAAAAGGCGTCCGTATTCCACGACCAAATGGGTCAAATGATTGCAAATACAGCGGTGAGCGCGGTGGATGACGGCACGATGACGAAGCAGTGGGGTTCGATCAACATTGACGACGAAGGCCTCGATACGCAACGAACGCAATTGATCAAAGACGGCAAGCTAACCAGCTTTCTTGTCGATAAGATTGGTGCAGAGCAAACTGGCTTCGAAAGAACCGGTTCCGGCCGACGTGAGTCCTATAAATATGCCCCGGCGTCCAGGATGAGAAATACTTTTATCGAGCCTGGCGATGCGAACCTGGATGAGATGATCAGCTCTATTGATAAAGGTATTTATGCTTCGCATATGGGGGGTGGTTCTGTGCAACCGGGTACTGGTGAGTTCAACTTTGCAGTAACGGAAGGGTACTTCGTAGAGGACGGTAAGGTTAAATATCCTGTTAAGGCAGCAACGCTCATCAGCACCGGACCTGCGGTACTTAAAGAGATCTCAATGGTTGGTAATGATTTTTCTTTGGCTTGTGGCATGTGTGGTTCAGTCTCGGGTGCGGTGCCGACATCTGTGGGTCAGGCAACACTTAAGGTAGATGACATCCTTGTCGGGGGTAACGCCTGATGACTATTTCCGATCAGGCGAATCAGGTGATTGATCTTGTTAAGGCTGCCGGTGCCAGCGGCGATCTGATCATCGACCAGGGAGAGTCCGTGTCCCTGAAAGCAAGAGACGGTGAGCTTGAAGAATACAAGGTCAGTTCAAGCCAGATTTTTGGCTTGAGGGTGATTAAAGATGGCAAAGTGGGAACCGCCCATAGCGAGGCAGCGGATAGCGACGCCTTGAGTTCGCTGGTTGAGCAGGCGCTGACTAACGCGAGCTTTACGGCGATAGAAGTTCATGAAAATATCCTGGCTAATGAGGCCAGTTTGAAAACAGATGACTCGGTTTTGTGTCCGGTCGAGAATGTAAGCATTGATGAGAAGGTTAACTTTGCTTTACAGATGGAAAGTGACCTTGCCGCCAGGGACAGGGTGAAAAATGTGCCCTATAACGGCGTTCAGGACAATACAAATCAACGCCATATTTTTTCAAGTGCAGGTCTTAGTGCTTATTCTAAAAGCAGAATGTGCGCCGCGTATGCTTATGCGCTGGTTGAACAGGGTGATAAGAATGCGATGGAAGGTATCGGTCAGGCATCGCGATTGTTTGCAGATCTAAATGCCAACGATATCGTTGACAGAGCATATACTCAGACTATTGATATTCTTGACGGCTCCCCTGTGCCCAGTGGTCACTATGACGTGATATTTGATGAAGAAGTTCAGGCCTCTTTGTTTGGGGTTTTTACCCTGATGTTTTCCGGGAAATCAGCCAAGGATGGGGTGAACCCCATGCGGGAAAAGTTAGGCGAATCTATTGCCGATACCCGCTTGAACATTACTGACAAGCCGCTCAGTGTTGACGGATTTGGTTATCAATTGTTCGATGCAGAAGGTACCGCGACCCAATCAACACCCTTAATCGTTGATGGCACCCTTAACACGCTTATTCACAATAGTGCCACAGCCTCTTTTTTTGATATGAAGACTACAGGACATGCCGCACGAGGACCTAAATCGACGTTGGGTGTGGGGCTGCACCAACTCGAAATCGCTGCAGGTAGCAGCTCGCAGGCAGATTTGTTTTCAGGAAAATATTTGATGCTAACGGACCTGACAGGGATGCATTCGGGTGCCAATGCTATCTCCGGTGATTTCAGTTTCGGCGCTTCAGGGTTCCTTTGTGAAGATGGCCAAAGGCTCCAACCGGTGCGAGGTATTACGGTGGCAGGAAACTTCTATGACATGCTTAATAAAATTGCACTGATTGGAGATAAGCAGTTTTGGAACTGGGAAAAGTCCGCGCTGATGCCTCATATACGCTTTGCCGATATGGCTGTTTCCGGTTAGGGCTTCCTTCTGTTTTTTTAACGGCCGTGAAATTCAGGTGGCCGCTTACTCTTAAATGCGGCTCTGCCCTCGGCGCCATCCTCGCTGTCTCGAACGGCGAGCAATTGGTCCCGGGTGATTGCCGCTGTTTCGGCGGGTCCACGGGGTACGGTCTCTGCGACCAGTGACTTGATGGTCTCAACGACCAGGGGCGCGCTCTCGGCAAAAATGTCAGCGTATTCCTGAGCCGCGGCCAACTGTTTGCCCAGAGGGACGACCTTGTTGACCATGCCGACTTCATAGGCACGCTGCGCCGTTAAGTCCTGACCCAGAAGCATAAATTCCATCGCGATTTTATGGGGGATCTTCGCCGCACAACCTGCAATTAATCCACCTGTGAAACCCACCTGAGCTTCGGGGTATTTGAATATTGTGTTGTCAGCTGCAACGACCAGGTCACACATCTGAACCAGAATATAGGCGCCACCCACGCAGTAGCCTTGCACGCAAGCGATGATAGGTTTGTTGGTGATGACACCAACACCGGGTACTCCCTGCCACATTTCCATTGGCGGGTCTTTGATATCGGCCCCCACTGAAAATGCCCGGTCACCATCTGCGCATAAGATGGCTGAGCGAGCATCGGAATCGCGAAACTGTCGAAGTGCGGTTCGCAGGCCCTGAATCAACGCTTCGTTAAGAGCATTTAGCTTGGCTGCGCGATTAAGTGTAATGACGGCAGTCTTGCCGTTCTGTTCGTACAAAACATCAGACATTTCGGTCATCCTCTCCATGTGAACGATATATTCGTTCCGCCTTATTATAGAACATCGCGTGTTTCTCTTCCCCTGAGAAATTTACCACGATCTGCTAAGAACGTTGGTCGCAATTACGCTGAGAAAAACAATCAGCTTTGGTGCGGCAAAGATTCACGCATTTGGGTAGGTGCTGATAGCGAGGCGTACAAGAAGCATCTTTTATCTTTAGGTACTGAACGTTTACAAACCGGGAGCGACGCGTCATGTTTTCGCGCGAATGGGTGGTACAGTTGCCTGATAATAACCGGGTATACTTTCACGTGGAAAGAAAGACGATAGAAGCTAATCGGTGGAGTTTGGCAAAACGATGAATTTGAAAAATGCTGAAGAAAATGATGTGGATCTATTGGGTTCGGAAGAGCTTCGAGATCCGTCGATAACGGCCTCGAAGCTTCTTGGTAGGGAAAGGGCGTATTTTTACGACAAATTCGATCCACCGTTCTTCATTTTGTCCAGATATGAAGACGTCAACGATGCGTTACTAGATGCAGAAACCTATGTTGAAGGGTTCGGCAACGGGCCTAACTTTCAGCCAGCCCAGGGTATCTTGTCAGACGCGCCGCATCACACCTTCACCAGAGGCCTTATTCAGCATGATTTCCTGATTAAGCAAATTAATGACCTGCAACCGCGGCTGGAAGAAATCGTGCAGGAGTTGTTGGATGCGGTTAGGTCGAAAACAACATGGGATCTACACGATGAGCTCTCCTTTCCGCTGCCAGTCATCATCATTTGTGAAATCCTGGGGATACCTACTGATGACATTAAAAAATTCAAAAGGTGGGCGGATGCTTCGGTGGCAAACATGTGTACGGAAGACCCGTCTGAATACGCCGATGAGCTAGCAGAGATGGGAGCCTATATTCTGGAACAGATTCATCTCAAGAGGAAAGCAGGGAAATCTGGCGATCTGTTATCCGTTATGGCGCTTGCCAAAGAAGATGGAAAATATATGTCAGACGACGAGCTGGTTGCCTTCGCGGGTCAAATATTTGTTGCTGGGAATGAAACAACCACCTCTTTGATCTCAAATCTGGTTTGGAGATTGTTGACAATCGATGATATGTGGAATGAGTTTTGTCGGGAGGAAATTGACGTCGACGATGCGATCAACGAAAGCTTGCGATTTGATCCACCGCTGTTGGGTTTGTTCAAGACGACATCACGGGACGTGTTCGTCGACGGCGTGACGATACCGTCCAACACCAAGGTTATGATGCATTACGGCGCGGCAAATAGAGACCCACTGGCATTTTCGGAACCGAACACTTTTAAGTTGAAGCGCTCCGGAAAGAAAATGTTGAGCTTTAGTGTAGGTTTGCATGTCTGCATTGGAAGAGAGTTGGCTAAACTTGAGGCAAGGGTCACATTAAAGGCGCTGCGTAAGCGTTATCCAAAGTTGCGGTTAGTCAGCGAGGGTGAGAGAGTTGGACCGTTTCTATTCTGGGGGCGATCTAAGTTGCCAGTGACGCACAATTAAGCAAAGTTAGCGGCTTTTAGTCACAACTTAGCCTGTTCGCTGAGCCTCTCCTTGGCTAACCAGGTTCGTTCTCTTCAAGGTTCAATAGCTGAATTGACTAGTGCATCATGCTGCCGGGAAGTCATCCGCGTCGTTCAAAAGTGCCCGAATTTCGCTGACCAGTTCGTCGCCCCGGAAAGGCTTCTGTAGATAACCGTCTTTTTCGGAAACTATCTCGTCGAAGTGTGTTCTTGGATAGCCGGAAATAAATAGCGCCTTTGTATTCGGATGTATGGCGCGTAAACGAGTTAGCAACGCTGGCCCGTTCATATTGGGCAGGTTGACATCTGAAACTATAATGTCGATCGATTGGTCGAGCTTATTGGCAATAGCGAGCGCAGCGTCACCATCCCGGGCTTCGAGTACCGTGAACCCGGCAGCGTCGAGATTAACGCGTACAAGTTTTAGGATAGAGCTTTCGTCTTCGACGACGAGAACCGTCCCGCCGACGCTGAAGTCTTCGATTTCACGAGATTTATGATCCGATGTTGTGGTGGATAACATGGTGGATTGGAGCCGGATGAACACGCTGGTACCTTTCCCCTGGGTTGTCTCAAGTATTGTTTTGCCGCCCATCTGCTCGACGGCGCCATGTACCACAGCAAGCCCGAGGCCTGTGCCACTGGCGGTATCTTTTGTAGTGAAGAAAGGGTCGAAGGCCCGCTCGGCAATGTCGGGACTCATCCCCGTCCCAGTGTCTGCTACTTCAACAAAAACGTCTCCGTCATCGGCGACGAGACCGGTACGGATCTTAACGACGGCGCCTGTCGGGCTTGCATCTCGGGCGTTAAGGACCAGGTTAATAATTGCCTGCTCAAGGAGGTTAGGGTCAACCTCGACATATGGTAAATGGTCAGCCAGATCAAGTTGCAGAAGTGTTTGCTCGCCGATTAACCGTTTGAGCATGCCGCTGAGGTTCTCAACGGCATCCGATAAATCGATGACCAGCGGTGTGTAGGCTGACTCGCGTGAAAACGCCAGAAGCTGACGAGTCAGCGCAGCTCCCCGCTTAGCGTTCTGCAGGATCTCGGTTGCGGACTCGGCTGAATGATCAGGTGCTTCAACGATATCTTCTGCATAGCCTATGATGACTGTTAGCAGGTTGTTAAAGTCGTGGGCAACCCCCCCCGCAAGCTGGCCAACAGCTTGAAGTTTCTGTGTCTGCTGTAGGTTATGTTGCAAATTCAAGTCTGCGGTGACATCTCGCAGGTGAATGACGACCCGGTGGGTTCCATTTGAATCCTTATAACGACGGCCTGCGCACTCAATCCAGCGCCACACGTCGTCATCGCCGACGTAACGCACCGGAAGGATGGAGAGCAGTTCATCTTGAGTGAACATTTGTGCAAAGAAAGCAGACTGCTCCTGTTGGTCAGAAGGCCAGATCCGGTCGGAAAGAGTCGAGCCTACAAGCTCCGTGACAGCCAACACCTCGGTCGTGTTTCGGCTCGCATATGTCACTTGCCCTTGCTGATCCAGCTCGAGGACCACATCGCGACTATTTTCGACAAGTGCACGGTAGCGGGCGCTCTCCTCTACGAGTGCCCGATCGAGTATTCTCCGCTCATCTTCAACGACTCTCTCGCGTTGTTGAGCAGCCTTGCGAGCGATGTCGCTGATGGCCAGAGTCACAGATACAGAGATTAGGAAGATGATCGCCGCTCGGATAGGGGAGGCGCCCATGACGGCGGGGTCATGCTCGATAGGTACCACAATTCCTGTGAACCAATTAAAAGCAAGCCCGATCAAAAGTAGCAGGCAGGCGAGGAACCAGCCGATGGCAATGCGAACCCCAAAGACTTGAAGCGCGACGATTGGAACGAGGCTAACAAAGAAGAGAGCGGCAACTGCACTACCTTGGGTTGCCACGATGATCGCTGAAAAGAAAGCAAAGCAGCTTAAAACCACTATATTTGCGGCTAGGAAAATGCGACCCGAAACCTTAGCTACAAATGCCGCAATTGCAGATGCGGCAGCCCCCACAGCGCAAGCCCATCCGATCAGCTGGCTGGCTGATGAAATTTGTACCAGTGCCATAAAAGTAAAAACACCAGTAACGATTAAACAGAGCCTGATTATTTGCCTTTCTTTATTCGGGTTTTGCCCTGAGTCTTCTGTGCTTGCCCAAAATTTTTGTAGGATCTTAATCACTGTAAGTCGCCTTTATCTGCCAAGTGCCGAGTGCCAACTGTTGTGAGAGTACACTTTTTGCAACTTTGCGTTGCAACGTACAAATAAAACCATCGAGCTTTGTGCGACTTCATTCTACATCCAGGTTCGAGCTCCTTAATAGGTTTTTCCGAAGCCCGCCTTATTTTAGTATATATCCTTAAAGGCTGCATTTTTTATGAGGAAGGCTACAGCCTAGCGGTACCTGTCTGCCGTTGCTGAGAGTAGAGAATGCCCGTAGAGCAGGGCTCTTGTGACACCTTTGATGACACTTGCTACCAGTTCTCGTTTGGCTGCCCACGCGTTCTGATGTTCGTATTAGGGCCAAGTAACTATGAACAATAGGTCTCGCTTTGCTCTAATTTGAACTACAATAACGGGCTGATGACTACGTTTTTTGAGCTAAAGGAGGCCTCCCCAGGATGTCACAAAGTTTTGAAGTCCAGGGAATAATTCATTCCATTGGTAATACAACCGAATACGGCAACAACGGCTTCACAAAACGAGAGTTTGTGATCAAACTGACCGGCGAGAATGAAAATCCAACCTACCCAAATCATATTGCCCTTGAATTGATTAAAGACAAGTGCC
The DNA here is from genome assembly GCA_018645845.1 of Gammaproteobacteria bacterium. GTDB lineage: Bacteria > Pseudomonadota > Gammaproteobacteria > Pseudomonadales > Azotimanducaceae > UBA9659. The sequence goes on from JABGVY010000249.1 coordinate 12,234, forward strand.
CAATGATGGACAATCATAATATCGGCGATGAAATTCAGGTGCAGTTTAACCTTTCGGGCAGACTTTGGTCAGGTGGTGGTAACCCTGAGAAGTGTTTTACCAGCTTGCAGGCCTGGCGCGTCACTTCAGCTCCTGGCCAATCACATGCTTCTTCGTCGGCCGACCAAGGCGCTGTACCACCGCCCTTCGATGACAACGAATATGACGATATCCCATTCTGAGGTGCCTCTAGTAAGGATGCGTGATACCGCAAGCACATCACGCGTTAACCCTGACTTGCATCAAGTGTTGCCTGGCGCATTTTGCGGCTGTCGAAGCCGATTTTTTTGACCGGCTTAAATTTTAGTACGCGCCGATTCGCCGTATTGTTCAGTCTGACAAATTCCTTTTGTGCCTGTTCGTCACCTGCGCGTAAACGTTTTGCCAGAGTCGGCAGGAACCAGTCTATTGTTTCTTGATCACTGAGGACCTCGCATGTTCCTTTATAGGTCAGGCTCAGTGGTGCTTTCATGTCACAACCCTTGCTGGTAATGGAGATTGATGTACGAGGTTCCCGGGCAACCGCCTGCACCCGTACCCGTAAGGATGAGACGCTAAGCCAGAAGTAACCGCGATTATAAACATAAGACATGATGACACCCACGGGCCAGCCTTCTTTGGTACTCCACATGAAGGTACATTCGTTCTGGGCGGCTATGAGCGCCTGTTCGTCTTCCTCTTCCAGTGTGTAGTGGCTCACATCGTCGTAATTAAAGTCGTGATTCATGTTTTAATCTCCAGGTGAGTGGGCAGCGTGGTTTGCGATGTCTCGATTTTGCTCACAAGCTGGACGAATATACTACCAAGTTAATTTCCAATAAGTGGATCTGGAGTGCCAGTCATGACGTTGAATCAAATGCAAGTCGAACGCGTGCCTAACCAGGCGGAGCTAGTGGCGCGGGCTGAAGCGTTGTTGCCGGGGTTATACGAGCGTGCCCGGGTAGCGGAAGAGAGTCGGCGGCTGTCTGATGACACTGTACGTGAATTCCGGGCGGCTGAGTTTCACAAGATATTGCAGCCAAGGCGGTTTGGCGGATTTGAATTGGGTTTTGACACTGCAGCAGAAGTCATTCGTACGCTAGCAACTGCCTGCGGTTCCAGCGGTTGGGTGGCCAACCTGTTCATTGTGCATAACTGGCAGATAGGATTATTTCCGATTCAGGCACAGGAAGAGTACTGGGCGGACGGTTCGGATCAGGTGTCTTCTACGGCATCCTTTGCGACCCACAGCGAAATGGAAGAAGTTGATGGTGGTTGTAGACTTTCTGGACGCTGGAAGTTTTCAAGCGGCTGTGACTTTGCCGGCTGGTTTATTATCTTAAAGCCCAGTCCTACCTGTATGGACTGGTTGCTCGTGCCGAGCAGCGATTTGGACATTGTCGATGACTGGTTTGTGTCTGGCTTGTCAGGCACCGGCAGTAAAGATCTGATCCTCGATGATGTTTTTGTACCGGAACACCGGCGACTGTCGATTACGGACCTTGCGACGGGTAATACACCTGGAGGTAAGGCCCATGGTATTCCCCTGGCGAGGCTACCGTTTGTGCTCCCTGCGGTGTGGGGTATTCCGCCAGCCCTCGTCGGCATGGCGAGTGGCATGGCAGAGGCAGTGCGCCGGACGCTAATCGGTAAAAAAGCGCTGTTCAGCGGAGAATTGCAGGCTGAGCGGGTTGCCAACCAGATGAAGCTTACCGAAGCAATGACGGATATTCATGCGGCGGAGCTCATCATGCGCCATCGGCTAACTGAACTTATGCGCTGGGGGGAGGTGGGTGCACCGCCTTCCGCACTGGATTCCTTATCGTCTCAGCGTGATGCCTCGTACGTTTCGCGGCTGATGGGCAAAGTGGCCAACAACCTTGCTCTCATGTCCGGCGCCACGTCAATTAGTCTCAGTAACCCGATTCAGCGTTACCAGAGGGATATCAATGCCGGTGTGACACATGTGTCCCTGGTCTGGGAAGAGGCCGCGGAGAACTATGGACGAGCATTGTGGGAGTTGCCTGCTAAAGCCAGATAGCGCCAGACCTCTGCAAAGTCCTATTTGTTATCGTGGCGTTTTAATCCGCTTATAGTGAAATACAGGTCTGTTGCTTGACCTCTACGGCCAATCCTATGACATTCGTGGCATAAAAATGTCTAATGGTTCAGGTTAAGCTCGGTCAGGTTATGCGGGGATCAGATGTGAATACTATGAATTGGGATTTTGAAACAGACCTCCTCGTTATTGGATCGGGCTCGGCTGGTTTGACAGCTGCTGTCGTTGGCGATCATGAAGGCCTGGAAGTAATAGTTCTCGAAAAAGAACCGTTTTATGGCGGCACAACGGCTCTATCTGGCGGGGTCGCTTGGGTACCGAATAATTCGTTGATGGCGAAGGCAGGCATTGATGACAATCCAGCCGATGCGCTGACCTATTTAAAGCACAATATTGGCCAGCGAGTGGCAGAGAGCAAACTGCAGGCCTTTGTCGACCGTGCGCCTGAGATGGCTGACTATTTAATGGCCAACAGCGAACTGGAGTTCAACCTGGTTCATGGTTTTCCCGACTACCGACCTGAAACGCCGGGCGGTTCCAAAGGTGGTCGGTCGATAGATCCCAAGGTGGTTTCGGGTCGACGGCTTAACGACTATGACAAATTACGAAAGTCGAACCTTGCGGTGCCGGGTGCTGTTGTAGGGTCTGTCACTGAACTAAGACGGCTGGCCTTCTTTCGTGCCAATCCGCTGGGGCTACTGCAGGTCTGGAAATTTTTCCCGCGCAATCTTTGGAACAAGCTGGCACGGCGAGAGCACCTTTCCAGTGGCCGGGCGCTCATTGCCCGGTTGCGCCTCACGCTGCAGAAAAAAAATGTGCCGTTGTGGCTTGAAACGCCGCTGGAAGCATTAGTCATAGAGGATGACGCTGTCATGGGCGTTCGTGCCACAAAAGATGGTGCCAGTGTCAACATACGAGCAAGGAAAGGCGTGGTGATGGCGGCGGGTGGATTTGAGCGCAACCCTGCCATGCGACAACAGTTCTTTGGCGGCAAGGGAGGAAGCGACTGGAATACAGGCAGCTTCACCTCTGGTTCGCCCGGTAGTACCGGAGACGGCATCAGTGCAGGCGCTCAAATAGGTGCGGCGATAGATATCATGGATGACATGTGGTGGATGCCATCTGCCATGCCGCCGGGCGGCGCTCCAGTGATTATCGTGTTTGAGCGTGGTCTGCCACACATGATGATCGTCAATTCACTTGGCCAGCGTTTTGCTAATGAAGCCAGACCTTACAATGAGCTGGGCCGACTTATTTATGAGGTTACTGCGCCACCTGCTTACATCATTTTCGATCAGGAGTTTCGTAACCGCTATGCGATTGGTGGCATGTTGCCAGGTATTACGCCGGAACGTTATATTGAAAACGGCTATGTAAAGCGAGCCGATACGCTGGAAGCGCTGGCTGAGTTAACCGGCATAGATGCGGCCGGGCTTAGTCAAACTGTCTCCCGGTTCAATGTCATGGCCATTGCGGGTAAGGATGAAGATTTTCAAAAGGGCGAAAGTGCATTTGATCTCTATGCCGGTGATCCTGGACACAAGCCTAATGCTTGTCTGGGGCCCGTTGCTAAGCCGCCTTTTTATGCTATGGAAGTGAAGGCAGGTGACCTGGGTACAAAAGGTGGGTTGCTAACCAACGAACACGCGCAGGTAGTTCGGCAGGATGGCACGGTTGTATCGGGTCTCTATGCCGCAGGTAACAGTTCAGCATCGGTGATGGGTAACTACTACCCTGGCGCCGGTGGGACCATTGGCGCTGCCATGACCTATGCTTATATTGCAGCGATGGATGTTAAATATCGATGAGTCTGGTGTACCAATGCGAAAGCTAATAGAACTGGGCCTGGTCATTGATCACTACATCAAAGTTTTGTTAGCCAGCCACTTTGGGGCGCAATTGCGGGCAGGTCGAGTGTCGCAGTGGGTCGCCAGCATTGAGGCTTAAACCTAGTCCGGGTCGTTGTGGTGCCGTAGGCATTGAACGAGGGCGATGCGCGTACACGACATCATCGCCATAGCACCTTACTGTTAGCGTCCGTCGGCAAGAATTATCCCCCGTGGGCCCGCCGCCATGAAGTACACCTGGATGTAACAGAACTACGTCTCCCGGCTCGATTGCCCAGGAAACAATATCCCATTTGGCTCTCTCGGACTCTATATCGGGAAGCTGAGGCATTTCGCCACCAAAGTAGGGGTGTCGCATGTCGTCGTTAACCACTGTTGGCAGGAAACCGTCATAGACAGTGTTGAGATGGGAGCCACGCACAAATTCCAAGCACTCTTCTTTCGGTAAGGGATCGAGATTGATCCACATTGAAGCAAACTGACGACCCTGAACAGGCCAATAGGGTAGGTCTTGATGCCAAGGCGTCGGGCCACAATTACCTCCCTCTTTAATAAAAAACTCGTCCAGAAAGTACCAGATATTCTCTGATTCAATGAGCGAGCCGATGATGTCTGCAATCGGGGATTCGGTCAGTAATTGCCTGATTTCAGGCACGTTCGGGTAGTTATGGACAGACTCCAGGAACTCTTCAGGCGTGCCCTGGAAGAAGCGCGCCATGGTTTCTGGTGTAAGCATCACTCGCTGGTAGGCCATGTCGATTAGCTGTAGCCATTCCGGATGCAGAGCCTGCTTGACCAGCACGACGCCATCTTCAGCGAACCTCTGCCGGGCATCAGGAGTGATAAGACGTTTCCAGTCGATTTCCTGGTCAGGGGTGATCTGCTGTTCACCGGTTGCCGGCCGGTAGTAACCTAAAGGATCAATAGTGCCCATGATATTTTCTCACTGCTGCTGGCGGTGAGTTTCAAACCGTTCTTTTAAAATTTCAACTGCCTGTGTTCGATCTGATGCCGACACCGGCGTGTTGAGTGACCGAAAGAGTCTAGATGCCTTTTTATAGCGGTGGATTTGTGAAATTCTAGAAATAAGGCCGGCTCGTTTGCCGTCAACCTTTGAAGAATTGGTTGTGGTAGACAAGGGCTCCAGGCACGCGGGGCTAAAGGGCTCGTCCAGAAAGTTCAACAGTTCATGGATAAGAAGTTCTGGTTCATGTTCAATTCGGTCGAATCGAAGCCTGAAGACCCGTTCAGACCCCAGTGCTTTCTCGGCAAGCCAGGCATCCTCGGTGTGTTGCATCCAGATAGCGAGGCCTTCTTCTAGTGGCTTCGCGGTTGCGCCAACCGCATCAAAATTTTCCAGTGAAAGGGCTACATCGTTGGGCTGCCGTAAGTTGTGTATGAACTTTGCTTTCGGAAAAACCTGAGCGAGAGCCCAGGCGAAGTGAGTATTTAGTGGCGTGCTGTCGATCCATCGATTTTTTGGTTCTTCGGCTGATCGCCTGACCTGAAAAGGTGAGTTTGGATTTGAAGGATTGATGGTAATACCCTTTGCCCTATAGTCACCATAAAGACTTTTGCAACGTTTCTCATACGCGTCGCCTACAATAGCGTTGATACTTGATGCGACGTGCGCTAGAAACTCCCCTAACGGATAATCGACGTTCGATAGATGTGAAAAGCGACCTCTCTCGGATCCTCGTTTAAATGCCGAAAAAGCGCCGGTGATGTAATCAACGATCCAGGCCGTCTCTGGCATGACTTGAATGTTTGGGTGCTGACCGATCGCCCAGTTCATGATAGAGGTCCCCGAGCGCGGTGCGCCGATGGTGAAGATGGGTTCCACAGACATCTGCTCGGTCATTTAAATGGTAATCAGGTCGCTTTAAGAAGCATTAGTTTACTAAATTGATATTGAAGATCGAGCATTGATTCTTTCGTCGAGAAATTTTTTGTCGCTTCATGTAAAGTTTCGCCTTTCTGTTCATCTGTGATCAACATGTCCCTTAAAGTTTATACAGGATTACCGGCTTCCGGTAAGACCAGCGCCATTATTTCCGAAATGGAAATTCGCGAAAATGCTGGAGGAAAGGTATTGCTTATCCTTTCTTCTGAGCACGAAGAGTTAACCCGACGCCCTAACGTTAGACCACAAGGGTTGATGGGATGTAGGGACAAAAGTAAAAGCCATCAGATCGACGATGTGATTGATTCTCATGAAGCGGCAAAGCTTTTAGAGGCCCAGGTGCCGGGCACTCTGGTTGTGTTCGATGAGGCGCAGTACTTTCAGCCAGATCTCGTCCATGCCTGGCAGCAAGCGGTGGAGAGAGGTGTTGATATCCTTGTTGGAACGCCCTCAAAGGATCAATTGAACAGACTTGAGGAGATATCCCACGAATTGGTGGAAATGAAGGTTGCTTGTACCTGCGGCGCCGAAGAGTCTACTCATGTTGTCTATAAAGAAGACCTGGTTTACCCCACACATCTTTGTAACCGTTGCTATGAGGAACATATGATTGTTGAAGTTGATCGACTATTGGAAGTCGTCAAAAAATCCGAGCCATTTCCGGGTGAACTCCATACCTACCAGCCATTTTTCGACATTGAGATGAATGGTTGGGGCCTGGTTCGAAAGGATTGTATGGCCAGATTGAATATTATTCTGGATGCGGTGTCCCGCTGTGGAGTCGTTAGCCAAAAGATCGATGCCGCTGTCGAGCAGCCTTCTTTCGTCGATCTTGGATGCTGTTCAGGTTTTTTTGCTGATGGGATGACAACAAAGGGGTTTCTTGCCGCTGGTGTTGATGTCAGTGAGGATTTCATTCAGTGGGCATCGCAGTTGGCTGTCATCAAAGGTCAAGCGATAACCTACACACAGCAGGAATTGCTAGAGCACCTGACGAATTCCACAAAACACTACGATGTGATATCGACCTTTGCCACGGTTCAGTGGGTCATGGCCCAGAAAGGCTATGAGGCAGGTATTCGCTGTTTTGAAGAAATATTCGACAAGGCGGACTCAATTTGCATCGTTGAGATGGGTTACACGAGTGAACCTATTTACAATGATAAGATCACAGACCGCCCCTCAGAGATTAACCGAGATTGGGTGCTGAAGTTGATGGAAGACTCTGGCAAGTTTGACACGATAGAGTTGCACGCTTCTGGAGAAAAAGGAATCTGGCGGGATATATTTGTTGGTTTCAAGGCTCCTCCAACTTCCGCACGTGAATTTGATGATTTCCCAATTGAGTTTGCGCATCAGACCTCGAATGCGCATGGTTACTGGAACGATACGTGGGCGGGTAAAAAGCTCGATGTGGGCCTGCAGGCTGAGAAAGCCTGTGGGACTTTCCGGTTGGAAGGCTGGCGTCCCGATGATTCTGTACAAGCAACTATTACCGTCAGTATTTCAGCGCAAGTCATTGGAACGGCTGAGGTTGGCGCAGGTTTATTCAATATCGAGTTTCCAGCAAGCCTATCGAAGGATGATTTCTTTGATCTAACGATCACCAGCAGTGCGTCTTTCAGTCCGGAAGACGATGATAGGCAGTTGTCCTACATCATTCGTGAACTTGGTTTTAGCTAACCCTGAAGATTCATCACGATTGTTTTGAGTTGTGTCTCAGCATGCCAATCATCCAACATTGGTCTGGCCCCTTTAAAACATACGAAAAAGATGCTAAGCCGGGGTCGATAGACCCCTTTTCCCATCCGCTGGAGCGACATTTCTTTCGGTGCTTTGGTTGTCGGCAGGATACCGCGAAAGCGGGTCATTAAATTTCCCATGGTATTTCTGGCGTGGTGGCCGTTTCAGATGGGGTTTACCTTGGCTCTCGCAACACCGTTGAACGATGCGTTCCAGGCAACTGAATAGCAGTTGACGTTACTGAATACAACCTGCTGGCCAGGGATCAGACCTGACTCATGAGAGAAGTCACTATGATAGGGGACTATAAAATTACCGATCAGATCTCCTTCAAAGCAGGAGGGCCCAAAAAATTGTACTCGTTGTGCTTTTCTGGGCTGCGACTCGATGGGTGCTATAAGGTTCACATCCGACCATCTTAGATGAGCGCGCTTGGATATATTCACGGTGTAATTGATGGTATCAATGGACTGCATCTGATTGACCACGGTGCAGACCGCGAAGCCGGTGTCTTTGGAATACCAGTGTCCTGGCTCCATTAGAATAGAACACGGTAATGGGAATGTCTTGCGGGCCTCTGCCAATAGAGTTCGTATTTCTTCAGGTGTTAGCTTGCCCCAGCCTCCCCCCAGGTTGATAAATTTGGGTTCCACCTGCAGTTCTCTGGCTAACGATGCCAGGCTTTTTATCATCGATTGGAACGTTGTTATCTGGTTTATTTCACTGCCATGATGCACATGAAAACCAGCAGGTGGGGTTGTAATCACCTTTGGATGTTTTAGCGCCTGGCCGACTTCTTCAAGTGAGAAGCCAAAGCGCGTTCGTTGATAATAGGCAGGATTAGTATTTTCTACCAGATGGGTTGACTGGACTCTAAGCATATAGGGAATACCAGGCTGCTGGCTAAAATAGCGATCCAGTTGTGTGAAACTGTCAAGTACTACTACCGCAGCATTTCCCTTGGAAACAAAACCGCTGATATCAAAGTCCATTTCGGGGGAGACGATGGAAACAAGCTTGTCGTTCAGGTTATTGGGCAGGCATGCATACTCGACTGGGTTTGAGATATCAAAGCCGCCGAGTTTACGTTGAGCTGAGCCGAGACAACGCTCGTCCGGGAAGCTCTTCACCGCCAGTAGGGGTGTGACGCCAAATGGGCGAGCAACTTCAGCAAGCAGATCCATACGCTGTTCAACTTTCTGCATGTCAAAATACAGTGAAGGTCCGCTATCGGCATTTGCCTTGAATCGATCCAGAACAGGATGTTCAAAGCCTTTACCTGAGTTGAACGCACCGGCTACTTCTTTAACATTAGCCATAATGGGCAAACCACCAGGTTTGCTGGGATTAATTTCGGCTAAGATCATGATTAAAACTAATTGGTCCGAGTAAACTGAATACGTTTAATGACAACGATTTTCCTATGCAATAAAAGTCGGCGTTCGGCCGAAATAAAGATGGACAGATTAAGCTTTTTGGCCTCAACACATCTTATAAAATTGACACGTTAGCATATCGCGAAACTGCTGGCATGCAACCCTTACGTATTCGAGGTCTGAGAAAAAAAGCGGAAAAGGTTTGCTTTAAAAGCGGGCTCGCTGAACTTGTCACCGCTATAACGTTGCACCCTGCTCTCGCTGGTGGGTTATAGTGCAGGTGCCGTTAACTGATATCTCGCTTTGTTATGGTAAATACCTCGTCAATAAATCAGGGCCCGACGACAGCGTCGGCGCTATGCCAGTCTTGCGGTTTGTGTTGCACTGGCGTCGCATGTAGTGTCGCAATTGTTTCGCCGACGCAGGACAAGACGTTTTTTGACCTTTACGCGGACAGTATTATCGTCAGCGATGACCATGGGAATAAGAGAAAAAAAGCCTGGATAAACCAGCCTTGCCCGGTTTTTGATGGCAATTGCAGTGCCTATGAATTTCGCCCTGTAGATTGCAAAACCTTCCAATGTGCGTTGCTGGAAAAACTTATGGTCGGTGCCGTTGACCCTGTTTCTGCCAAATCGATTGTGGATTCAATACTTGGGGCTCTGGACAAATTGGCTGTGCAATACAACGCATTGAACGAGCAATGTTTAACTCGAGATGAAATTTTCCCGGTCCTGAATAAACTTCATCGGGGCGCAGTTGATAAAGCTTCACAAAGTGCATTCTGGAGAACTTATCCGCAATACCTGTCAGTGCGCTACCTGATCGAGAAACATATTGATAAGTAAGATATATCCCGACATCAGGCGCATAGGCAGGAAACTAGCTCCCTGGTGGCCGCTGTTACTTACATTGAAGGCAATGATACTGTTTGAGCACCACACCAGAGAATAAAAGGCAGATAATAAAAGTAACAATCCTAAGGTGACTATGAGTACAGAAAAGTTGAGTATTGGTGATTCTCCCTTGACAGCGCTGGTCGAGTATCAAGTTCGTACAGAAACAACGACCGTCGACGAGTGGCTGGATGTTTGGCAGGAAAGAAGTCAGGACGCACTAGTGGGTGAACCAGGTACCAGTGCCTACGAAGCTGCCCGCTCGCTGCAGGATGAAAGCCATGTGCTTGTCTTTGAACGCTATGCACAGGGTCAGTCCAGTCTTGATGCGCATGTTGCGCGTCCGGCCCACGCGACCCTGATGGAAACCATGGGTGAGCGGAGTATGACCAGGCGTCGAGTGATGAGTAATCAGTTCGCCGATATAGAAGGTTATGGTTGGTGGGACAGAGCTCAATCGGACGAACCCATGGGCGACGCAGGCATCACGATCACGCTAATTGGTACGCGCTTTGCTGATAGTGCCATGAAGCGACGCTATATCGAAGTAACGGGTGAGCATGCTGACTATTGTAGGGATGCTGAACCTGGCACGCTGATCTACAGTGGTGGGCTCGCTCTTCGGGATTCCGACCGTGGCCCGGACGTTAAAGCAGGCGATATGTTGTTCGTTGCGGCTTTTGCCAACGAACAGGCCGCAATCGCCCATCGAGATGACCCCCGGCACGTCGCCCTGCAGCCGACGTTGCATGAAATTGAGAGAGAGCGGACTTTCCTGCTCTCTTATAACTCTACGGGCAATGGGTATTTGTGGCGCGCCCGGTGATTTGCCTCTGGCAAACTATTCAATTGAGGAAGCCTGTTTAGCCGTTGACCGTCACCTTTGACGATCAGTTTTGGCCTTCAAGGTATACACAGCTGCCCCGTTGACGATACATCGGTCCGCCTAAACAAGTATCGGCCTCTTGTTAGCCCCGCTCAGTAATTGCTCGCGGTCGCGAACTGATCGGTGTGAAAACTCGCATCGCCAAGCAGAATCTCCGTCACACGCGCCCGTTTGAAGTACAGGCCGATGTCGTGTTCGTCTGTCACCCCAATGCCACCATGCATTTGTATACCTTCTTTACCTGATAGCTGGTAAGTGGCTGTGCAGCGAGCCTTACAGGCACTAGAAACACGAGCAAGATCGCCACTGCCACTATCAATGCTCCGAAGCGCTTTGAGTACAATTGCCCGGCTGAGTTCAACTTCACAGAACCAGCGTCCAGCGCGATGTTTTAGACCTTGAAACGTGCCGATTTTCGCGCCGAACTGTTCTCTGACTTTCAGATACTCAAGTGTCATATCAAAGGCAGATTGAATACCCCCGAGCATATCAGCAGACAAAGCGATCGCGGCGCGCGCGTAAACTTCATCCAGTACCTCAGCGGCATTGCCAATTTCGCCGAGGATATCTTCAGGTGAAATGGTTACATCCCGAAATGTAATGTTAGCGGAAGGCGTGCTGTCCAAGAGAAGATTGTTAGCGATCGAAACGCCTGCTGCTTTGCTGTCAACCAGTACCAGCGACAACCCATCCCGGTCACCGGCATCACCCGATGATCTGCAGACGACCACCAGATGGTTAGCTGAGCCACCATTGATAACCAATTGTTTGTGGCCGTTTAATTGATAGCCGCCCTCGCTTTTTGTGAGCGCTGCGTGCACGTTTTCTGGCTCGTGTCTTGAAGTTTCCTGATACGCCATGGCGTACAGGCCGCTGCCGTCACAAATCTTTGGCAGGTGCTCAGCTTTCTGATCATTATTACCGGCGAGTTCAATGGTACTGCCACTGAGTACGACCGAAGAGAGCAGTGGTGATATTAGAAGTTTGCGCCCCGATTCTTCCATTACAATGCCAAGTTCGGCGTATCCCAGGCCGAGCCCACCAAATTCTTCTGGAAAAGGAATCGCGGCCCAGCCGAGCTCTACCATTTGTTGCCATAACCCGGTATCGATTGTGCCGGTCTTTGGTGACGCTCGGTTTGCTCGAAGCTGGTTTAATTGCCACTGATCATCGACGAAACTTTTGGCGCTGTCTTTGAGTAGTTCTTGTTCTTCGCTAAGTATTAAGGTCATGTCGTTATTCCGGCAACCCAAGCACGCGCTTGGTGATGATGTTGAGCTGAATTTCAGAAGTACCGCCCAGAATTGTCGAGGCGCGCGAGTACAGCCATTCGCGGGTCGTTTCTTTGGCTTCCGGGTGGAATTCATCGCCCTCCCAAATCAAGCCATCCGCACCATTAAGTCGTTGTCGAAGATCGGCGCTGCGTTGTCCCAGTTCGCTAAGATAGAGCTTGAACATGGAACCTTCCGGCCCCATACCTTTGCCCGCTTTAGCTGCATCCTGGACCTTCTGTAAGGTTGCGGCGTAGCACATCTGATCCATTTCAGTTTGTGCAATCTCAGCGCGAACAGCTTTGTCCGGCAATGGACCGGTAGGTGCATTCATAGAGTCGCGTGCTACTTCCAGCAGCGTGCGTCTTTCGTCACTGACTGGGGCGCGACCAGGACCGCCGGCCAACATGGTTCGTTCGTGAAGTAGCAAAGCCTTGGCAACGGACCAGCCTTTGTTTTCTTCAAATATTCTGTTGGCAACGGGTACTCGAACGCCATCAAAAAAGGTTTCACAAAAAGGCGATGCACCGGATAACAGAACTATTGGGCGTGCCGTGACGCCTTCAGATTCCATGTCGATCAGTAGAAAGCTGATGCCTTCGTGCTTTGGCGCATCGGGGTCTGTTCGTACCAGACAAAAAATCCAGTCAGAAACATCAGCGGTAGAGGTCCAGACTTTTTGACCAGTGACGACGTAGTCATCACCATCTTTAACTGCTTTGCATTGCAAGCTCGCAAGGTCTGATCCAGAACTCGGTTCACTGTATCCCTGACACCAGCGAATTTCACCGCTGGCGATTTTGGGTAGGTGTTCTCGCTTTTGTTCTTCGGTTGCGTATTCCAGGAGTGCAGGCCCAAGCATGCTGATGCCAAAGGAGTACAGTGGCGAATGCGTTTTGATAGCACTCATCTCTTCGGCCAGCACTTTGCTCTCTTCAGCGGAAAGACCACCACCGCCGTATTCTTTCGGCCAGCCAGGAATTGTCCAACCTTGCGCAACAAGGCGATCCATCCAAAGCTGGACGTCTGGCTCGTCGATTTTTTGGCGTCTGCCGCCCCACAAGATGTCAGGAAGAATATTGTCGTCACCCTGACATGATGCCGGACAGTTTTCTTTTAGCCAGGAGCGTGCTTCCTGGCGGAATGTTTCTAAGTCACTCATAGAGAATCCTTAATTATTATAAGAATCAGTAGATCGCAAGTATGAAAGGTGTCCCTTTGCCTGACAAGACACCATAAGGCGTATGTATCTACACTGATGGTCCCAAATGGGGGCTTGGCATGCACCCATCTCGACCGGCGCTTGCGATGCAGCATTGCTGTTGCCTGAGCATCGGTGTGAGACAAGCTGTGGTAACCAACGCCACTGGATTGTCGGTTAAAATATCAGTCACCAGGTTCTGCGCCCATCCACGGTTCGGTAATGGCGACTCTCGTGCTCTGGCAATCGGCGCCGCCCATTTCGAATTCACGACAGATTGTAGGTCGAACGGCATATTGATCGCACAGAAAAGTATTACGGTTTAATGCTTCACACCATCCGTCCTCGAGTCTTCGCATGGATTGAACACCGCTGGCACCTGTTTCAATGAAGCGATCTGGCATGCCGGTGTCGTCGATTATCATGACCTGCATTTGGCAACATGCTGCCTGACAGGTTGAGCAGTGAATTGTGTCGAGCAACTCTGGTTTGGGTATATCGTTCATCGAAGTACTAGCTATTCAGTGTAGCGAGATCAAAACAGGCGAAATATCTGATGATACGATTTTCATCATCTGTCTTGATCAAACCTTCGGCCAGGGCTTTGCTCAAGGTCATTTTCCCTCCGAGTAATTCAGCCCAGTGTTCGTGGCTGATTGTCATGGACACCGTGGCATTCTCCCCGCTTGAAGGCACAGCAACACAGTGGCGAAGGGCTAGACCGGCGCTGCTACGGTCAGAGAAGGTCACAAGGATTTCATCTTCCACTTCATGCGCTTTTTCCGGCACGAGCAGAACGCGCAATAGCGCGAGGGATTCGCTGGCAGGGCGACTTAATACTTCCCGTTTATGAAATCGATGGACACGAAAGCGCTCCAGGCTGATCGTGCCATCTAATTCCAGAGCACGTGTTATGCACCAGTTTCTGATATTGGCGGATGTTGTTGATTGGGCAACGCCCCGCAATGCCTGGGCAAGTCGTATGCGG
>JABGVY010000473.1 GCA_018645845.1 Gammaproteobacteria bacterium
AGCCCTGTTCTGCAATATGCCTGCACATATCTCTCAGTTCCTCGCGAATGCCGGGTACATCCATGTAAAACAGTACTGCGGGAAGCGCCTCTCCCTCTGGATGGCAGACGAAACAGTCCATCATGCCATCGGGAGTTTTGATGTTGACCTGAAACTCTTTCATATATTTTGTGTCCTGCTGGTGTGGAGAGAAGAGTATGCACTAGTGTGACCAAGCGAGCATTCGGTCCTAAGTCAGTGTTGTTACAAAGAAGTCTCGAGGTGGATGCTGCGTCGATCCTTTGCAAGCATTAGGTAGAAGGCCGGTACAACAAACAGGGTAAACAATGTCCCGATACCCAGACCTGTCGCGATCACCAGGCCAATCTGGAATCGACCTTCAGCACCAGGCCCAGAGGCGATGAGTAGTGGCACCATCGCCATTAGCATGGCTATGGTGGTCATGAGAATGGGCCTCAAACGAACAGAGGCGGCTTCTAGTACCGCATCCAGTTTTGAAAGGTGCCGCTCTTCTTGCATTCTATTGGCAAAATCAACGATCAATATCCCATTTTTGGCGATCAGACCGATTAAGGTAATTAGCCCGACCTGCGTGTACAGGTTCAAACTCGCAATACCAAGCGTGATAAAAATCATCGCGCCCGCAATGGACATAGGTACCGAGATCAAAATGATCAGGGGGTCACGCCAGCTTTCAAACTGTGCCGCCAGTACCAGATAGATCACGAGTAATGACAGGAAAAAAGTCAGTATCAAAGCGCTACCTTGCTGTTTGAATAGCCGCGACTCACCGATGTAATCAAAGCTGAATTCCCTTGGAAACGCGGTTGCTTCGTTTTCCATAAACTGTATCGCCTCGCCAAGCGTAACACCGGGCGCCATGACAGCATTGATAGTGACTGAATTCAGCTGTTGGAATTGCCGTCTACTGGTTGGTTGGGTGAGTGTTTCATAGGAAACGAGCCCAGACAAAGGTACCAGGTCGCCTGCTTTGGTACGAACATAGTATTGATACAGCTGTTGATGATCGCTCCGAAATTGTCGGGCCACCTGTGGAATAACTTCGTAACTTCTACCTTGAAGAGAAAACCTGTTGACATAGTTACCGCCTAGGAAAGTTGCCAGGGTGATGCCGATATCATTCATGTCGACCCCCAGGTCGCCGGCGCTGCTCCTGTCGATAATGATTTTTGTCTGCGGTAATGTCATGTCCATGGATTTGTCCAGGAACATGAACTTGCCACTTTGCATGGCCGTGTCGATCAGGTCGCTAGCCACATCATTTAACTGCGCAAAGTCCTGGTCTGAAGTGATAACAAATTGTAATGGCGCGCCACTGGCTGCGCCGGGCAGTGATGGAAAGGAAAAGACAGCCACTTTTATACCGGCAACTGAATTGAATTGGTGCTGAACCTGGGCTTGCAGTTCTACTTGGGTCTTGTCGCGCTCAGCAACGGGGAGGAAGCGTATGCCGCCGAAGGAAGTCGCTGGTGTTCCACCGCCGCCGATTAAGATGAAGTGCCTGAGATGTTCGGGTATGCCTTCAACAATACTGACCATCTCACGGATGTATGATGTTGCGTATTCAAGCGTTGCGGTTTCCGGCGTTTTGATTTGAATGTTCACAACTTCTCTGTCTTCGGCCGGGGCCATTTCCGTCTTGCTGGTGGTGAACATAAAAAAGATGCTGACCACAATAGCGGCTGAAAACATAAGGAACACAGGTAAGTAATTGAGAGAGGCCTGAAGCGCATTCCGATAGGTTTTTGCTAGATGATTGAAAATAGTTTCAACCCTCATTTCAAATTTCTCAGGTTCATCACTGCTGTTCAATACTTTTGACGCCAACATAGGTGAAAAGACCAATGCGATAATCCCTGAAATCAAGACAGCGCCAGCAAGAGAGAAAGCAAACTCTGTGAACAGGATGCCTGCAAGTCCGCCCATGAAAGCGATTGGCAGGTAAACCGCCAGCAGGGTAGTTGTCATCGAGATGATGGGCATCGCCAGTTCCCGCGTCCCGTCCTGCGCGGCGGCTAGTGGCGTCTTCCCCTGTTGAATGTGCCGATGTACGTTCTCGACCACAACAATGGCATCGTCCACGACCAGTCCGATCGCCAGTAGCAACGCCAATAACGTCAGCAGGTTCAGGGAAAACCCGAACAACAGCATGATTAGTCCCGCACCAATCAGAGCCAGTGGGACGGACAATGCCGGAACAATAGCCGCATGCCAACTGCCTAGTGACAATAGGATGATGATCAGTACGATTATCATGGCTTCTGCAAGCGTCCGCAGGACTTCATTGATGGAATCTTCAATGTACTGGCTTCCATCGTGAACCCGGTATAGCTTTAGTGAGGCGGGCAGTTGTCGTTCAATATCCTCCACCTGCTGTCTCACCGCGTCGGAAACCAGCAGGGGGTTAGCACCAGGGGCTGCCTCTATTCCCACCATGATGGCGGGATGTCCATTAAACCAGCTGGTTTGATCAAAGTTCTTGGCGTCCAGAGAGACCTCGGCGACATCCCGTATTCGCACCAGCGACTCTTCATCGGACCGAATGATCAAATTGTTGAACGCATCGACTTCTGAAATGTCAGTCGTGGCAGTCAGGTCGATGCTCAGGTAGTCACCTTTGGTTCGTCCTACTCCTGCCTGGTAATTGTTCCTTTGCAATGCCGCCCGGATATCGGTCGCTGTAACACCCAGCGCAACCATGCGCTCCGGGTTCAGCCAGATTCTCATTGCATAAACTTGGTTACCACTAATCCTCGCCTTGGCAACCCCGGGAACAGCCTGGATTTTCGGAATCGGGCCACGCAATAAATAGTCAGTAATCTGGCTTGGATTCATTTCCTCGCTCGAGAAGGCGAGGTAAAGCAGCGCGAAGGAGTCTCCGGTTTGCAGATCGATAACTGGGTCGAGTGCTTCTCGGGGTAGTATGCTGCGTTGGCTCGCGACCTTCGCCTGAATCTCGGCGATAGCGACGTTAGGATCAATATTCAAATCCATGCTGGCGGAAATGATGGAAACGCTTTGGTTTGAATTTGATATCAGGTAATCAATGCCTGCAGCTTCCGAGATGGCGCGCTGCAGCGGAGTGGTAATAAACCCCTGTACAAGCTCAGCGTCGGCACCCGGGTAGGCGGTGGTGACTGAAATAACGGCCTTGTCGGCACGGGGGTACTCCCGAAGTTCCAGCAGGGTCATAGACCGGAAGCCCACAAGTAGTATCAGCAAAGCAATGACAGTTGCCAACACGGGTCGGTTGACAAATATGTCGGTGATTTTCATCCCCGGGTGGCTCCACCCGTCAGGTCAACTGA
>JABGVY010000459.1 GCA_018645845.1 Gammaproteobacteria bacterium
AATAGAAGCTACCCCACGGTAAATTCGACCTTGTGGTCGAGCATTGTTTCTTCCACAAAGGTGAAGTATCCACGAACACTCTGTCCGGAGAGAATCTGAGGCAGCCAGAGTCGATCGTCGTCCCACATTTCGTCAAATGGTAATTCGTCGAGCTTGAACCAGAGGGGAATCGCCTCGTCAGTCTCCGTGGGTGTGCCTTCGTAGTCGGTAGCAATAAAAACGAACCCGTGAATGCGGGGCATGTCCTCCGCGTGGAAAAATAGTTCTCCTGCAGCTCGAACATTCAGGGGGTTAACGACAAGCTCTTCATTCGTTTCCCTTATCGCACAGGCTTCGGGAGTTTCGCCGTCTTCCAGTCGGCCACCGGGCCCATTGATCTTGCCGGCGCCTAATCCTCGTTTCTTTCTGATAAGAAGTACCGAGTCACCCTGGATGATAAACATGAGAGTAGCCACTTCTTCGGGTTGCCAGGTGTCCCAATCAATGTCGCTGACTGGCATCGAAATATCATTCATTGGCAAATACACACTTATCGGTTGCCCGCGGCCTGAGCGGGGATACCATGATTGCTGGTTCTCCATCAAACCCGAGATGATTTAATCCGTCGGTTTTCCTTTTCGTGGCCCCCTGTTCCCTGGAAGATTCGCTGACTGGGATAGGGACCTCGGCGTCGAGGAGAAGGCTAAGGTCGTTTAGATCTGTACTCATAGTGAAAAGAGTGATTGGAATCGATGCAGACTAACGGCTTTAACCTGGCCTCGCAATGTTCTGGTGTTCTTACAGCGTTTTCCACCGGACCTTCTTCAACAGGCCATACACGCTATTATTCGCAAGCGGGTTCCCCTAACGCGACCAGTTTGCCGGATATTGGTATTGCTTGTATTGGCATCGAATACGCTGTATCGGTTTACCTATCATCTCAAACGCGAGTGGATCTACTGATCGCGGCATAAACGCGAAAACCTGGAGCAGGTACAGGGCCCGTCAATGATACGAGCTTCTACCGAGTCAATATACTAAGACCTTCGAGGGCGTTCGCGCGAGATCAAGATACTAAGACCTTCGAGGGCGTTCGCGCGAGATCAGGACATGCGGGCGATGATGTTTCCGTTACTGAGGTTTAGTTCCGGTGTGGCTGGCAGCGTGCAATCTGCATGTTCGGGGAATACGCATTTACCTGATTCAATATCAAACTGGTAACCATGCCACGGGCACCTGACAAGCCCTCCTTTGGTATCGATTGCCAGAAGAGGTCCCATCAGGTGCGGGCAAATGGTGGGAATGGCAACCAGGCGGCCCTCGACTTCCGCGATCTGGTATTCACGACGCCTTAGCTGGAAAGTGACGGCATCGCCACCAGCAAGTTTTGAGCGAATGCCTTCCTCCTCCCCAAGGATCCGTTCAGGGCGATTGTCTCTATCTTCGTGAAGCCTTTTATGACGTTGCTGCATCATAGCTTCATCTTCATCCCAGAGCTGTGTATAGAGACTGGTCATCACCTGGCCGAGCTTTTCTATTTTTTTTTCTTCAATATTGGGCATGAAAAATCTAACTTGTACCTGGGTGGAGTCTCCTGCATCGGTCAGTGTTGTCCATATCTCCGAGATCTGGTGACCAGCCTGGTAACTTCTGGCCACGTAGCTGTCTGCAGACGCCAGGGTCAACTCCACATGGTCCGTGTGATCGGCGTTTGACCAGGTACGCCAGCCCCACTGTCCGCCTGCATCCAGCTCAACATAGTTGAATGTAGTGTCGTGCAGGTAAGGTAAATGTTCCCAATCCAGGACGTTCTCCCAGACCCTGACAAGAGGGACCTGAATGAGCCGCTCATAGGTGGCTACCTGAACCATGGTGAGAGCATTCGGGTTGAAGGTTTCGGCGTGATGCTGGTTAGCTGTCATTCCCGCATTTTATGACGTTAAGGAGGGCAGAGGGAATCTTTTGGCGACGTTCGAGCGTATAAATTCGTAGGGAAAACGACAAAAGCAAGCGCTTATCCCCCAGGAGAAAGGGGGCATTTTAAGGGTAGAGAACGCCTTATTATTTATAATAATGATTTAAATAAGCAATATCATTCATCTTAATTATTGGTTAAGGGGCTTAGACGTGATCGGAGGCTTTAGGGGTCTTGAAAACCCAGAGTTTGCCCATATTTAAGGAACTAGGAGGCGAGATCACCCTCTAAGTTACTGACCTGGAACAGATTATGGAGGAGTATTAAATGACAGCATTGAGTCAAACATCTCGGTTTCCGGTACTAAGTTCCGGCACTTTGCAGCGCTATCTGGACTCAATTCAGCAGATTCCTGTGCTGACGGCAGAGGAAGAAACTGAGCTCTTCCAGCGCTTTCAGGTGAATGAGGATCTTGATGCGGCTCGCGAGTTGGTCATGTCTCACCTTCGATATGTGGCATACATTGCGCGGGGATACAGTGGTTATGGTTTGCCACTCGAAGACCTGATTCAGCAGGGTAATGTTGGCTTGATGAAATCTGTCAAGAAATTCGATCTTAGCCATGGCGTGCGACTCGTGTCGTTTGCCGTGCACTGGATCAAAGCAGAAATTCACGAGTACGTCCTTAAAAACTGGAAGATCGTGAAGGTCGCAACGACTAAGGCCCAGCGAAAGCTCTTTTTTAACCTGCGTAAGGCAAAGGAAAGACTGGGATGGTTTAACTCGGAGGAAGTGAACCAGGTTGCGAGCGATCTTGGTGTCAAGCCGGAAGAAGTTCTGGAAATGGAATCGAGGCTCGCTAATGTCGATGAGAGTTTTGAGCCGGTCACCGCCAATGACGATGCTGAATTTAACTATAGCCCGTCAGGTTATTTGTCTCATGGTGAAGCAGAAGATCCTTCTTTTGTAGTTTCAGAAGAAGAGCAAGCGGCCATCATTGCGGATGGCATGGTAGAGGCGCTTAAATCCCTTGATGAAAGATCCCGGGATATTGTTGAGTCTCGTTGGTTGCAGGGAGAAAAAACCAGTTTAAAAGATCTGGCAGAAAAGTATGGCGTATCCCTCGAGCGAATACGGCAGGTTGAGGCAAAAGCCTTTAAAACAATGCAGCCATTCCTACAGACGGCATAAAATAGGGTAATCGTGCTACTTAACCGGTGTCTCATCCCGAGGATGCCGTGTTCTTCGATTAAAGGTCCTTTTGTAGTCTCCAACGAATCAATTCGATTTGTTTCAGCTCAACAGCCGCACAAAAGTAGGCCAAAACAGTAGTATTGCACCTGCAAACTCGTCCAATACCCCCTTCTAAAACACTGTAATCTTTATCTCCAGGAAGATTGTCTTCGTGGTACTTTACGTTATCTTGAATAATGTGAGGCGACAACAGATGTCAGATTCCATGATCACTTCTGACCAGCAGTTCGATGGTGCAACCTGCGTAGATG
>JABGVY010000461.1 GCA_018645845.1 Gammaproteobacteria bacterium
CTCCGCGAACTCTGCATGGTCACGAAATGACACCAGATAACGCAATAAACCCTCGTGGTTGATGCTGTTGCCATTGTATTGAATCAAGATACTGGCAAAATCCGGCTGCCCCGTCATGGGACACAGGGATTTAAAAAGGTGCGTATAAACAGATTCCCGGCGTGTCACAGAGCTTTCCAATACAAGCAGCTGAGGATTACACCGGTATTCATTGATCTCAATATCCTGAAGATCAAGGTTAATACCGGTAAACTGCCCGAGACCTTCCAACTGCACCTGCTCATGAGTGCGCAACACAACGCCTACCGATGCCTGGGTTGCTAACGTCAGGTCAGATTCCAGTGCACTAATGATCTCAGCCCGATTAGAAAATGGTGTATTGCTAAAAGAGCCAAGGTACAACTTAAGGGATTTAGATTCGATGAGGTGGGATGATTTTCCGGGAACCTGCAATTGTAATACCGCCACCTCAGGCTTTCCCTTCTGGTTCAACCACGTAAATTCATAAGCATTCCAGGTGTCCAGGCTCTTAAACGGCAGAGCACCTTCAGTTATACCCAACGTTTGGCGCTGTTTTTGCCGAGGAACAGACTCAAGCAGCGACGGTGTATACATCGTAAGGTACTCTTGTTCGTCTTTAGAACTCGCCATGAATTAACCTAAAGTACCGTGGAAGGGTGTACTGCGCGTGCCAGTTCACTGCACCTTCGATGATTTGTCAATCTTTTGTGATGTCTTGTTCGCTTAGCAGGTAGGTTGGAAACCTACCAACAAATATCTGCAAATCAAACAAAGACTTAAAAAGCCTTCGGTTTTTCTGTACAGTCTCGTGTCTCTCACCATTAGCCACAAATATGTCATTTCACTTTCGAAAATTACTGACGGGACTTGTGATCCTACCACTCCACTGTTTCGGCACCGGGACGGTACTCGATGAAGTTGTCGTCACCGCAACAAAGGGCCAGACCCTGCTTGGCAATACTGCAGCGAGTATCGGTCTTATCGATGAATCCGTACTACGACGGGTTCATCACACACATGTCAATGAAGTCCTGCAAAGGGTTCCCGGCGTTTGGATCAGCCGCGGCAATGGGCAGGAACATCTCACCGCGATCAGGTCCCCTGTATTGACCGGTGCAGGTAGCTGTGGCGCTTTTGTTATGGCACAGGACGGGATTTCGCTTCGATCACCCGGGTTTTGCAACGTCAATGAACTCTTCGAAGCTACCACTGAACTGGCCAGCAGAATAGAGGTGGTACGAGGACCCGACTCATCTATATATGGATCCAACGCCATGCATGGAGTCGTTAATATCCTGACGCCTGACCCGATCGCGGATTATCGGCAAGTCGAAACGGAAGCGGGTCCAAATGACTATTACCGCGCCCGCCTTGCACTTTCTTCTGACACTCTTCGCCTGGACATGTCTGGCACGACCGATGGTGGATACAAAGACGAATCCGGCTTCGATCAACAGAAGATGTTACTAAAGCATCGAGCGGTCACCGGCGAACGGGAAATCACCACCACCTTTTCGTATACCAATCTCAACCAGGAGACGGCGGGATTCATCATGGGGCATGACAGCTACAAGGACAGTGGCAAGAAGCGAGACAACCCGAACCCTGAAGCCTATCGAGATGCACGCTCTTTCAGACTGGTTTCCGAAATCGACCAACAGCTGAGTAAAGGCTCGCTTGTTCTGAAACCGTATCTAAGACATGTAGAAATGAAATTTCTGCAACACTACCTGCCAGGGCAGGCTATTGAGGAGAATGGACACGACAGCGTCGGGGTTTCCATGCTCTGGAATCCGGATAGCTGGTGGCAGGCAGGCGTGGATCTGGAATACACCAACGCGTTCCTAAAGGAAACTCAACCGGATCCAACCCAGGGAGGCGCGTTCTTGATGGCGACCATCCCTCAAGGCAAACATTACGATTATGATGTCGATGCCTTGCTAGCAGGTCTGTTTTTTTCAGCCAGTAAGCCTCTAAACGATGTCCTGCGGCTAACCGGGAGCATCCGCTATCAATATACCGAGTATGACTATGACAACCGCATGATCGACGGGCGTACCCGCGATGACGGAACCGCCTGTGGGTTCGGTGGCTGCAGGTTTTCCAGGCCAGCGGACCGAAAAGATTCTTTCAATAACTGGTCCCCAAGGGTTGGCTTGATTTACTCATGGTCAGACGCACACCAGGTATTCGTTTCCCTGTCGCAGGGCTTCCGTGCGCCGCAGGCGACCGAGCTCTACCGGTTGCAAAATACTCAAAACGTTGCCGATATCGACCCTGTCGAAATGGATTCACTGGAACTGGGATTCAGGGGCAGTACCGAAAAAGTGAGTTATAACCTCGCCCTTTTTTCAATGAGTAAGGACAATTTCATTTTTCGGGATACCTCCCGACAGAACGTCGACAACGGCGAAACTGAACATCAGGGCATTGAACTCGACATGAAAATGGAACTTCACGAGGCCGTCACCGCCAGCATTGCATTTACCTGGGCAGAGCATGAATACGACAATAATCCCGCGTTATCAAATGCGCCGCTGAAAGGTAATACCATTGATACAGCCCCTGAAACCCTGGGCAGCATGAGTATCAAATGGCAGGCCACCCCCCGACAAACGCATGAACTTGAATGGGTTCATATTGGTAAGTACTACGAAGACCCCAAAAACCTGAATGAATACGAGGGACACGACCTGCTGCACCTGAGAGGAAGCCTGCGCATGAACGACAGTACCCAGTTTTTTTACAAAGTGATGAACATTACAGATGAAGACTATGCAGAACGCGCTGATTTCTCTTTCGGATCTGACCGATATTTTGTCGGCACACCCCGATCCGTCTATCTGGGTTTGACTCTAACACTCTGATTATACTTGCCCACCCCCCCAATCTACGATACGTTTCCTCTCGTATGGACAACTGGAACCTATTATGAAATCGAAAGCAGCAGTAGCCTGGGAAGCGGGGAAACCGCTGGAAATTGAAGAGATTGACGTTGCAGCACCGCAGGCCGGCGAAGTGCTGATTAGAATGGTCGCAACAGGGGTTTGCCATACAGACGCTTTTACACTTTCCGGTGCTGATCCCGAAGGTATTTTCCCTGCCGTCCTCGGCCATGAAGGCGGGGCTATCGTTGAGGAGATCGGCCCCGGCGTTACCTCGGTTGCTCCCGGGGATCATGTTATTCCGCTGTACACAGCTGAATGTGGGAAGTGTAAGTTCTGCACCTCAGGTAAAACCAACCTCTGCTCATCAGTCAGGGAAACCCAGGGTAGAGGCGTGATGCCGGATGGGTCGACCAGATTCACCTGTAATGGCAAAGACATATTCCACTACATGGGAACCTCTACCTTTTCCGAGTATTCCATTGTCGCAGAGGTTTCATTGGCCAAAATCAGTCCCCAAGCACCACTGGATAAGGTCTGCCTGCTTGGCTGTGGCGTTACAACAGGCATCGGTGCCGTCACTAAAACGGCAAATGTGGAACCCGGTTCAACGATCGCTGTTTTTGGGTTAGGCGGCATCGGCTTAAGCGTGGTTCAGGGCGGCGTCATTGCCAACGCCGGAAGGATAATCGCCATCGATACCAATCCGGAAAAGTTCGACATGGCCAGGCTTCTTGGCGCAACCGACTGCGTAAACCCAAAGGACTTTGACGCACCTATTGCGGAAGTTATTGCAGACATGACCGATGGTGGCGTTGATTATTCGTTTGAGTGCGTCGGTAACGTTGATTTAATGCGAGCTGCTCTCGAGTGTTGCCACAAAGGCTGGGGTGAATCCATCATCATCGGCGTTGCAGGCGCCGGTCAGGAAATCAGCACACGTCCGTTTCAACTGGTCACCGGCCGGGTATGGCGCGGCACTGCCTTTGGCGGGGTGAAAGGAAGGTCAGAGCTCCCCGGCATGGTCAACCAGTACATGGATGGAGATATCAAACTAGATGAATTCATTACTTATACCATGGGGTTAGAGGACATCAACAAGGCCTTCGACTATATGCATGAAGGTAAATCGATTCGCTCTGTCATCCTTTACTAACAGGAGAAAAAAGCAGGTGGGCCCGTCCGTCGCCACCTCCACCCATCTAATAGTGCGTTTTTTTGGACAAAGAACGCTTTACCCTTGACGAATCACCGACAGCCCCCTAGAATTCGCGCCTTCCATTGCAGTGTCCCCTTCGTCTAGAGGCCTAGGACACCTGGTTTTCATCCAGGCAACAGGGGTTCGACTCCCCTAGGGGACGCCACAATGGGCTAGCCATCTCCTATGGTATGGCTATAGACTTCAGGATTGAAGCGCGGGTATAGCTCAGCTGGTAGAGCGCGACCTTGCCAAGGTCGAGGCCACGAGTTCGAATCTCGTTACCCGCTCCAATTTTTAAGAATTCAAGCCAATCTCCGCGCACTTCCTCAGTGCCTTGTAACTTGCTTTTCGGAACGGCATCAATAACCTAACTTTATCAGAATCAGCGCCGACTTCCGGTTGACAGCTGTATCGTCGATAACGCTTGGGCCCGGGTAACCTGTCTACTATAACGAAATAAACGAAATATTTTCGGTTGGGTGCAACGGATTTTCTTGCCTGCCTCGTATATCATGTGTGAACTTTAGCTACTCTAGAAGAGATGTCAGAAGGATATATCCATGAAAATATTCACATTGTGCGGTTTTTTGATTTTACTGGTGCCCGCCATCTCACTAGCGGAAACCCACCCCAAAGTGCAGGCAGCGCTCGACTATCAGCTACCCGGAAATACTTGCGGCACTAAACCAAAATCATTTGAATCGTCCGGCGAGGCAATTGGAAAACCAGTACAGGAATCCGGCGCGCTGACTGTTTTCGAGGGCTCGGGCGCAGAGGAAATGTCAGATGTCGACAGCTATACGCGTAAACGACAAGAGAGAAAGATGGCGCGTTGGAAGAACTGCACCAGGGAATACAAAAGCGGCCTGCTAGCAGACATGGAAGCATTAAAAGCGAGCGCCCAGCACGGTTTAACTCAGCCGCAGGCAAATATCATTCTTGAAAACATGGCCTCTATACAGCAAGCGTATATGGCACCGGAGTGAGCGCTAAACTAGGAACGCAACAGAACCCAGGCTAGCTACCTGACACTCTGCGGTCATAGCCCTCCCAGTAGGGCTCACGCAGAGTTTTCCGCATAACTTTGCCCACCGGGCTTTTGGGAAGCGCTTCTGTCGTGAACTTAACAATACCCGGCTTCTTATAGGATCCCAGCTTTTCTGCACATAGTTGAATAACCGCTTGCTCAGTCAGCGAGTGTTCACCGGCGACAACGCAGACCGCTGCCGGCGATTCACCCCACTTCTCATGCGGTACACCAAACACTGCTACTTCAATCACCTCGGGGTGATCAGCAATGACATTTTCCAACTCCATTGGCCAGATGTTGTAACCACCTGAGATGATCATGTCGTCGGACCGATCGACCACATAAAGATAACCATTCTCGTCCATACGGCCCATGTCGCCCGTCTTTACCCAGCCATCAATAATTCGCTCTGCGGTCGCTTGTTCATTTTCCCAGAAACCCACCATCTGGCCGTCCGATTTCGCAACGATCTCTCCCACCTCGCCCCTTGCCA
>JABGVY010000551.1 GCA_018645845.1 Gammaproteobacteria bacterium
CAACATTGATACCTGGGAAGGTTTACAAAACGGTGAGACCCTTTCTTGGTTCCAGGTTAGCGAATGACATTTGGCGTAATCTCACGCGAAGATGATTTAAATAAGTTGCCAACTTACGCCACTATCTGTTTGTACTCGCAGTTTTACCTCTCTTTTCTTAGTTGCCCTCTGATATGTGGAGGCGATTGCAATATCAAACGGATATGGCGCTATCCTCTTCTGGCGTAAGGGTTCTCGCGTTGGTTTAGGGATTTTGTCGCACCTCCGCAATCCATGCTATTTCTGATTAATATCTCTTGGACCGATTTGCATTTTGTGGATGACCCTTTGCAATACGCGAAAAATGCTGTGCAAATCGAGTGCCTTTGACAATCGGAAAACAGGACAGATTTAAATTAACTGTCGGAAATAGAAGCACTTATGGTTGCCGGGCACGATAATTGCTGTATCTAGGTATCTATCATTTCAAGATGAGTCGATACCATGCTTGCTCGTATTTCTAAATTGCTCTGCCTCAGCCTATTCCTGTGGGCAAAAACGGCCGACGCCTCGGACCCATTTGAATTCTGCCCAACAAAGGCATTCATCGTTCAATCGCCCGGTTCGGTGCCGATTCTCTACGGCGTCGATCTCGCCATCGGCAGCTACACCACGATTTCACCGAACATGGGAACCAGCAGGGTCAATGGCGCCGGTTTCAATTATCACGACAGCTACATGTATGGTTGGGACTACGGTGCCGAAACGCTGGCACGTTTTGGCAACGATTACCAAGCGGTTCCTCTCAATCTGACCAACCTCATCGATAAACCTTTCTATGTTGGAGACGTCTCCGTCGTAGAGAATGCGTGGTACGGTTACCGGAAGGGCTACGGCCTGTACCGGGTCGATCTGAGTGATCCTGAAGCAGCGCTAGTGATGGAGAAGATTGCAACGCATACTTCCATGGGTAACCCAAACTTGACGGACCTGGCTTTCCACCCCTTCGACGGCCTGATCTACGCAGTCGATAACGACGGTTTTCTCCTGACGATTGACCCGGCAAATGGCGAGACCACGGTGCTCGTTCAGGTGCTGAGCGAAGCGGAAGAAGGTTTTAATTTCACCTTCGGCGCACAGTATTTCGACGTTGACGAGAATTTTTACCTAAGCAACAACAGTAACGGGTTCATTTATCGGGTAACAATAAACGGAGAATTTTCAGAAGCCGTATTCTTTACTTATGGCCCCTCCAGCAGTTCCAATGATGGCGCACGCTGCGCACTGGCGGAAGTCGAGATCAGCGACCTTGTCGACTTTGGCGACGCGCCGGACAGTTACGGCACTACGCTGGCCGAAGGCGGAGCCCGGCACGGGATCAGCAGCCTGCTTCTCGGCTCACTGATTGATGGCGAATCGGATGCCTATGTCTTTCCATTGAGCGATGACATCAGCGATCAGTCAGATGATGACGACGGGATCTCCTTCCCAACCGGCTTCGAGATCGGCTCATCGGCGATCATCATCGCCAATGTGATTGGCTCGGGCGGTTTCCTAAATGCCTGGATTGACTGGGACAAAGATGGACAGTTCGAGGATGATGAGCAGATCGCAGAAGCCCTGGCAGTTAACGAAGGGACGAACAACTTGCCGATCAACGTCCCGATTTGGGCCACCAGCGGTGGGACCTGGGCTCGTTTTCGTATCAGCACCCTGCCGGATATTGGTCCCACAGGTGGGGTAAGTAACGGCGAGGTCGAGGATTATCCACTTACAGTCACCGAAGTAGGTGTCACCACCCGCCATTATCCGAACGAAAGCAGCTTTACGAGTTTCGCCTTCGAGGACAAGTATCCGCAACTCGGCGATTTCGACATGAACGACGTGTTGATGAACTTGCGCTATACCGAATACATCAAGGATGGTCAGGTGATTCGAATCAAGCTCGAGGGGCAAGTGGCAGCGCTTGGCGGGCGTTACCACAACGGTTTCGGCATCCAGATTCCCGGGATTGATCCGGCCTCGATTAAAGGTGATTCGATTGCGCACTTTGTCAATTACGTTCGGCAATCTAATTACGCACTCGAGGAGAATCGCATCAGCGCGGTGCTCGTCGCGAGTGAGAACCTGTGGGACATCACTCAGCCTGGAGAATCAGGATGCAGATTCTTTCGAGTCGAGGAGGGCTGCGGAACCACCAGTCGCCCCAACTGGCAAATGACTGTGCCTTTTCGCACGCCGGTCGATGTCAATAGCATGCCTGCGATGCCCTACGACCCATTTATCTTCGCGGCACCCGGCACCAATCACGGAAGTTCAGTGAGCGCAGTGACTGGCCAATACCCGGGCCGAAAACTCGAAGTACACCTGAAGAACAGGGCCCCAAGCAATGCCTTTGAGGTCGGACTGTTCGGCACTCACGACGACGCTTCAGATACCCAGCAGGCAATCTTCTTCCAGACCGACAATGGCGTACCTTGGGCGCTGGAGGTACCGCTGGATTGGAAGCATCCAAAAGAAGGTGTCAGCGTGCTCGAGGCCTACCCGCAATTCTCAGATTTCGCGGCGGATCCTACTGGGATGACCAACCCGGAGTGGTACCTGGAAAACAATGCCAACCCCCAGTTCCTTTACAACGATTAGCGAGTTAACCATGAACCGTAAAACAACGTATATCCGCTGTTCGCACCTCTTGATCACAATTTTCCTGCTTTGGTTCTTAACCGGCTGCGGTGGCGGCGGTGGTAGCAGCGATGAAAGCCCTACTGACGAGACCACTCCTGCAGGCTCCGGCACGACCACTGCGACGGGTGCTGAAAACCCGATCACCGAGTTGAGAATCACCGCAGAGAATGACCTGCGCGTTAATCAGTCGCTCGAAATCTTTGTCGAAATGAGCTCGTCGCGTTCGTATCTCTCCATCTGCCCGGGCTCTGGAACGGTGGTCAACGCCGCATCGATGAGTTACGACCAATGTATTGCGCGACGGCCGCTGACGGCCGGTGTAGACAGCCTAAGTGTTGACGTCGCGAACCATACCGATGCGCTTGTCGCGATCATCTGGTTCTACGAAACCGGCCGTGACCCGTTGGTTTACCGATGGCAGCGGGACGCCGACAAAGGAGCGCCGCTGACAGCTGTCTGGCGGATCGAGGAACCCGGTTAACCAGTACCGCGAGAATAGGGGCATTTACTTTCCCCGACGGGACACCTTATCTGACAGTAAGAAATTGGGTGTAGTTTACGCAGGAAACGCTAATCGTAGACTGATTGTGGTGTTTAGAACCCAACTGAATGCAATTCTGGACTTACAGGAAAAAAGCGTCTTCTCAGTGCGGCATCAGAAAATGGTAAGTCTTTGAGTATAGGCACCATTAACGCCCTTTTTAGTGAAATCAGCAAATAAGACTTGATCCCTACAGACCATTTTCTAGCTTCTCGGACCAAGGCTGCTGTCAGTAAATAACGCGATTCAAGTCCGAGTATAGGGGAAATAACCCACATATTCCGAACAACTGTCATGCTTGGTGATTGCTGATATTCATTCAAATTTAGGGCTCAGTGGTAAGGCTCTGCCCGTCAAATTCACCCCAGAAATCAGCAAATTTATCCGGGTTTTCTCCGACAGGCCTGCTTCTGTTATACCAATAGTTAG
>JABGVY010000540.1 GCA_018645845.1 Gammaproteobacteria bacterium
CAACAACATTTGCACCAACCACATCTGCACCAACCACATCTCCACCAACGGGGCCTAACTTACTGAGAAACCACCTCTCGCATCGTCACAAACTCTTCTGCCGTCGTGGGATGAATCGCGACGGTAGCATCGAATTTCTCTTTCGTTACACCCATTTTTACAGCAATCGAAATACCCTGGATGATCTCTCCCGCATCGGAGCCCACCATATGCACGCCCAGCACTTTGTCTGTCTGCCTGTCGACAATGATCTTCATCATAAACTTTTCATCACTACCGCTGAGCGTGTGTTTCATCGGCCGAAACATGGAAAGATAAATATCAAGTTCCCGGTCGTTATCTCTCGCTTCAGCTTCGGTCAAGCCAACGGTACCCACGTTAGGTTGGCAAAAAACCGCCGTCGCGACGTTCGCGTAATCCATCACCTTACGCTGGCCGAGAAATTGTGTACTCGCAAAACACATCGCCTCACCTATTGCCACGGGTGTTAACTGCAAACGATCGGTAACATCGCCCAGCGCAAATATATTTGATTCGGTGGTACGGAATTCCTCGTCGATAACAATGGCTCCGTTGTCCCGCTGCGCCACGTCTACATTTTCCAAACCAATATCCGACACAGCCGGCGCCCTTCCAGTGGCATAAAGCACCAGGTCGGTTTCCATCGACTTGCCGCTCTCAAAGTTCACCGTAAAGGTACCGTCAGCATTTTTATCGATGCTTTTTACCTGAGTCTGAAATGCGAGATGAATATCTTTTTTCTCCAATTCGCCCCTCACCGTCTTGCGAATATCTATATCGAAATGACGGAGAAACAACTCTCCCCGGTAAGATAACGTCGTATCCACCCCAAGGCCGTTGAATATCCCGGCAAACTCAACCGCAATGTAGCCACCACCCACAACCAGTGCACGCCTGGGAAGTGACTCAAGGAAGAAAGCCTCGTTAGAGGTAATGACGTGCTCTCTGCCAGGAAAATCAGGCACAGTTGGCCATCCGCCCGTTGCAATGAGTATTTTGTCGGTCGAGATGACCTCATTATTAATCTCAATATGGTGTGTATCCTTGATTCTAGCCCGGCCATCGAAATGGGTTACCCCGGCGTTATCAAGCATGCCTTTGTAAATACCATTGAGTCGTGATATCTCGGTATTCTTGTTTTCTAGCAGCACCGGCCAATTGAAATCCGGCCTGGCGTTACCCCAGCCAAACCCCTCCGCATGCCGGTAATCTTCCGAATAATGTGACGCATAAACGAACAGCTTCTTCGGGACACATCCGACGTTCACACAGGTTCCCCCCATGTACTTTTCTTCAGCGGTAGCGACTCTCGCGCCGTAACTGGCACTCATGCGCGCGGCTCTGACACCACCGGAGCCCACTCCGATGACAAACAGATCAAAATCATACTCAGACATAGTCAATTCCTGGGATCACCTTACAAGTCTTTCAAGCTGAACGCTGCGCAACTGCAACGCTCTTGGGCCACGACACTTTCTATACACGGCTCTTTCAAACTGATGGAATGCAGCTTAACATCGCTGACCGTACCTGATGAACAATCTAAACGATCAAATGAGATTTCCACTAATAGAATTCAACAGTCACAGGATTGTTACGTCGGATATCGAACTTAACGCGAATACTCTCAGGCTTCGATACTCACTTGCCATCACCCCGGATTTGGTCTGGCCGGAATTTTCCACGCTCGAGAGAAAAGATCAGCTGTGGAGATCCACTTGCCTCGAACTGTTTCTCGCTTCACCCGATGATCCGTCCTACCTTGAAATAAACCTCTCACCCAGTGGTGCCTGGAATAGTTACTCGTTCACCGGCTATAGAGAGGGTATGAAAACAGCACCTGACATTAAGCTGGACGAATTCGCGGTTGACCGTCCGGGCGTCATTAGCGCTTCCTTCCTTATTGGCAGGCTTTCTGGTCCTGTCCTGTTTGGACCCGCCACAATCCTCGCGGACAAAAATGGGAGGCTTCGTTATTTTGCAACAAAGCACGGTGAGACACCTGATTTTCACAATCGCGAACATCATGTGCTTGTTGCCACTGATGACTTATAGTATTGCGCTATGACAATCCTGTTCGTTATATAGAACTGCGCTATGACATTTCTGTTCGGTATAGATGTACTTCTTGAGGATGAAGCCCGGCTTAAACGGCTTCGTTCCGCCCGGGTCGGGCTGGTGGCCCACCCAGCGTCGGTTAACAGCGCAAACACGCACAGCGTTGATGCCCTGATGAATGCAGGGTGCAATATCGTCCGCGCTTTTGGACCGCAACACGGCATGCGAGGTGACAAGCAGGACAACATGATCGAGTCTGAGGACTATCTTGACCAGACTCATCAGCTACCGGTCATCAGCCTCTATGGTGAATATCGGACTCCAACCGATGAAATGCTGCAGGATCTGGACATCATCTTGTTCGACCTGCAGGACATTGGATGCCGTATCTATACGTACATCACGACACTATTCTATTTCACAGAAGCCTGCAGTCGCCTTGGAAAAGAGCTTTGGGTATTAGACCGGCCCAACCCGGCCGGGCGACCCATAGACGGCCTGTACCTTGAATCCGGTGAACAGAGCTTTGTAGGTTGTGCGCCAATGCCTACTCGCCATGGACTGACTACGGGCGAACTGAGTTTATGGTTCGCCACCCAACAGACCCATGAGTTGGACCTGTCGATCATTAAGTTGGCGGGCCACAACCCCGTGCAGGCCCCTGGTTATGGCTGGCCCACTAACGCTCGCCCATGGATTAACCCGAGCCCAAATGCCGCCAGCATCAACATGACCAGAATCTTCCCGGGGACCGTACTACTGGAGGGAACCACCCTGAGCGAAGGGCGCGGCACAACGACGCCACTTGAAGTCATTGGTGCCCCAGACTTGCCAATTAATAATTTGCTCGCCGACCTGACATCCCGGGCTCCCCTCTGGCTCGGGTCCGCCTACCTGCGCGAGTGCTTTTTTACCCCCACATTTCATAAACATGTTGGCCAGGTGTGTGCAGGACTTCAGATTCACACAGACTACCCGGCCTACGGCCATAACGAATTTAAACCCTACCGATTGGTCGCCGGTTTGCTGAAATCCCTGAGGCATATTGAACCTGCATTCGATATATGGCGGTTCCACCCCTACGAGTACGAGCTTGACCGCAAGCCTATCGACGTCATCAACGGCGGTCCTGGCCTAAGATCCTGGGTTGATGATCCGAATCAGGGCTTCGATGTCTTCGATGCACAACTTAGCGAGGCTGAAAATCGCTGGAAAGAAGAACGTCAACCGTTCCTCCTGTACCCCTTTTAATCCTTTCCTAAAATAACATGGTAGAATCCGCGGTTTTTCGCAATAGACAAAGGCCGCCGAATGACCAACGCTTACAAAATTGCTCTACTATCAGGTGATGGCATCGGGCCAGAAATCATGGCCCAGGCAACTCGGGTTTTTGACGTGCTTCAATTAAAACGCGACGTATCATTCGAACTGAGTAGCGCGCCTTTTGGCGCCCACGCGTACTTCGAAGAAGGTAAAACATTCCCGGACGCCACCAAGGCGGTTTGCGATGAGGCCGATGCGATCCTCAAGGGACCCGTCGGTCTGTCCCATGAAGAATCAAAGAAAATACCTGTTGAAGAGCAGCCAGAACGTGGGGCTATTCTGCCCCTGCGTGCCCGCTACAACACCTTCGCCAATTTCAGGCCTATATCCCTTTCCAAGGATATGGCGCATTTCTCACCGCTTAAGCCCGAAATCATTAAAGATGGAATCGATATTCTGCTGATTCGCGAGTTGGTCGG